>REEL01000119.1 GCA_007695095.1 Chitinophagaceae bacterium
ATGAGTTAAAGAGGTTTTATAACCCTTTTTTTAACAAGAAATCCCTTCCCTCTTTCTGTCATGCTGACGATAGGAAGCATCTCCGTATTAATTAGGAGACTCTTCGCTGCCACTCAGAGTGACAACCGGTGTCAGGTAGCTTCCCCTACATTTGCCATTTTCCATCATAATTTTTCCATTTTTCTTGGGTCTTGGTCTTCTTGGAATTTGGACTCTTGGGTCTTTTTCTGCTTTTTATCAAGGAAAAAGATTGTAGAGAAAAAGGATGTATTTTCGATTATAATTGAGGTTTGTAGGTGAAATAATGCTCTTACTAAGGGTCTAAGAGACGCTTAGATCAGGATAGGAAGCATATTTTTCCATTTCAAGCTCATTCTATTCAGGAGATTACCACACGCGACTTGAGAACATGTACAAAACCCAATATTTACGGTAGTCGCGCTCGTAATGACGGAAATTTTTTAGGTTTTCCCTTTTAATAGCTCGCTAATAAAATTGCCGTCCTTAAATTTTAGAATTCTTGAAATTTGGGTCTTGGTCTCTTGGGGCTTGGGTCTTTCTACACTGCCTCCTGCCTACTTCCCCTCTTGGGTCTTACGAAGCATTACCCCTCATCATTAAACTCATTGTAGCAAGTTACTTTCAATGCCTGCTTAACGATACTGATTTCGGCATTTAAGTTTCCGATAAATTCACCATCTGTTTCTATCAAAACATTTTCTTTGCTTTCTATGCTCAGTTTCTCGGTTCTGTAGGTGTTTACTTTCGGATGTTTAATAAAACTGCCTGAAAACAGAAATAAAATGTTTCTTACTACTTCCATAGCCGGCAAGTCTTTAATTACTGTTAAATCAAATAATCCGTCTCCGGGATTCGCTGCCGGACCAAATTTCATACCTCCTCCGGCATATTTGCAAATACAAACACTCACATTGTATATGTTCTCATATATGTAAATGTCGTTAAAAGTGATTTTTAAACGACTTGAACGGTAAGCTCTCAATGACTTTAACAAAGCCAGTATATACGAGATTTTTCCGCCTTTTAAAGAGAGATTTGCTTTTTTTGTAACGATTCCGGCAAATCCAATGCTGGCTATATTCGCAAAGTACCTCTCTGTTTGCACTCCGTCTTTTTGGAAACTTATTTTCCCGCTGTCCTGAAAAATGTATTGCGGGTCTTTTAATGTGTTGACAAACGCTTTGGTATTGGTAGGGATTTTCATGGTTTTAACCCAGTCATTACCCGTTCCAACAGCAAACATACTTATCAAAATTTCTTCTGAGGGCTTATGCTTTTGCTGTAAAACACCATTAACAACTTCATTCAGCGTGCCATCTCCTCCCACCACACAAATCTTTTCAGCTCCATTGCTAATACATTCGATAGCCAATTTCGTAGCATCTCCATTTCCAATGGTAAAAAATTCTTTAAATTCTATATTGTTATTTATTAAAACCCTTTTGAGTTTTGGCCATTTTTTGATTCCTTTGCCACCTCCTGAAACAGGATTTATAATAAAAAACCAGGCATCTACCATAAAAAAAATTGAGAAGGCAAATATGATAAATTAATTTTAAAATAAATATTGATACATCGCTTATTTAAGATTATGGAAGATTTATGCTAAAATGTTTTCTAAAAGTTTGTTTAAGAACACTCGAATAAATATCTTTGCAATCCTTTTAAAAAGTGAGCAGATTATTTTTTGCACATTGTTGTTTTGACAGGACATAGGTTCAAATAGGTTTGAGCCGATAAATAAAATTTAAATTATGAAAAGGACATTTCAACCTTCAATAAGAAAAAGAAAGAATAAGCACGGTTTTCGTGATCGCATGAGCACTAAAAATGGTCGTAAAGTACTTTCAAGAAGAAGAGCTAAAGGAAGAAAAAGACTTACAGTTTCTGACGAAAGAAAGCTGAAGTAAATCTTTTTTTGAAAAATTTATAAAATATCTGCTATTAAAATATTTAAGGGCAGATATTTTTTTTATTTTTAGTCGTTGATATTTTTAAACGAAAGCCGACAATTTGAAAACATACGGTCTTTCAAAAAAAGAACGGCTAAAGAATAAGCCTCTCATTAAAGCTCTCTTTGAATCCGGAGAGCACCTAACTATCAGCCCCATAAAGTTCCTTTGGTTGCGAACAGAGTTTCAGGAGCCATACCCCGCTCAGGTGATATTTGCCGTTCCCACAAAAACATTTCGTAAAGCTTTTGAAAGAAATAAAATTAAACGTCTACTAAGGGAAGCATATCGCTTACACAAACCTGAAATTTATAAAATTTTTAACAGTGATGAATCGCAGTATGCATTAGGCCTGATTTTTATTAGCCGTAAAAAAGTAACTTTTGAGGTTATCTGCAAATCTTTGGAGCTTTTCATTAATCACTTAAAAGAAAATAAAGCATTTTCAACCCGGGAGTAGCTGAAATTCATCAATATAGCGCTGATTTTAATTTCATGGGTATTTTAGATAACTTTACAGAGAGTTAAAATAAATTAAAAATGAATATTCAATCAGGCAATTTCACAATAAATGCTCGTTTGAAAGATACCGGTACCAGTATTTTTTCAGTAATGTCAGCAAAGGCAGCAGAACATCAGGCAATTAATTTATCACAGGGTTTTCCCGATTTTGACGGTCCGGCGGCCTTAATTGAAAATGTGTATCGACACATGAAGTCAGGTAAAAATCAATATGCGCCAATGCCCGGCGTGCCGGAGTTACGAAATGAAATTGCCAAAAAATACAATACACAATATCAGTCTGATTTTAATCCCGAAAGTGAAATAACCGTTACAGCCGGCGCTACTCAGGCTATTTTTACTTTTATAATGAGTGTAGTCGGAAAGGGAGATGAGGTTATCTTATTCTCTCCTGCATATGATTGTTATGCTCCTGCAATTCGTTTAGCCGGCGGAATACCGGTTTTTATTAATCTCAGTGAGCCCGATTTTTCAATTGATAAGGAAAAGCTTGAAAAGGCATTTAACAGCCAAACAAAATTGATTGTCATTAATAACCCTCATAACCCTTGCGGCTCTGTTTTACCGGAAAGTGATATTCATTTTATAGCAGAGTTAACTAAAAATACAAATTGCCTGATTTTGAGCGATGAGGTATATGAACATATTGTTTTTGATGAAAATCGCTTTAAACCCATGAACCTCTATGATGGACTGCAAGACCGCACTCTTTCTGTTTATTCATTTGGAAAAAGTCTGCACTTTACCGGTTGGAAAATTGGATATGCAATAGGTTCTCCGCAGCTCACTAAAATTTTTAGAAGTGTTCATCAGTATAATGTGTTTAGTGTAAATACTCCCATGCAATATGCTTTAGCCGATTTTTTAAAGGATAATGAAACGCATTTGGATATATCAGATTTTTATCAAAAAAAACGTGATTTTTTCTATAATGGTTTGCTAAAAAGCAGGCTGAAGCCATTAAAGAGTTCAGGTACATATTTCTTGCTGGCAGACTATTCTGAGATTTCTGATATGGCTGATACGGAGTTTGCCATTCATCTGACGCAAAAATTTGGAGTTGCTTCTATTCCGCTAAGTCCATTTTACCCTACCGATGATAAACCAAAAGGGAAATACTTGCGTTTTTGTTTTGCTAAGCAAGAATCAACTTTAAAACAAGCACTGGAAAATTTATGGAAAATTTAAATGTAACTCTTGTACAGTTTGATATAGTATGGGAGAAAAAAATAGAAAATTTAAAAAAACTGGATCTTTTATTATCAAAAAATATAAAGGAAACGGATTTGATTATTTTACCGGAAATGTTTACAACCGGATTTAGTATGCGTCCTGAAAGATTAGCAGAAAGCATGAGTGGAAGTACAATTCAGTGGATGAAAAAAGTTGCGGAGGAATTTAATGCAGTAGTTTGCGGTAGTTTAGTTATAGAGGAAAACACCAATTATTTTAACAGAATGATTTGGATGCGTCCGGATGGCAGTTATAGTCATTATGATAAAAAACACTTGTTTTCATTAGTTGCAGAGCAAAATCATTATACAGCCGGAAATAGTCAAACTACTGTAAGTTTAAAAGGTTGGAATTGTTCGCTTCAGATTTGCTACGATTTAAGGTTTCCTGTTTGGTGCAGAAATAACAATCATTATGACCTGCAAATATTTGTAGCCAACTGGCCGGACAGAAGAATAGATGCCTGGAAAACATTGCTCAAAGCCAGAGCTATTGAAAACCAGACTTATATTGCCGCAGTTAACAGAGTAGGTTATGATGGAAATCAGATTTACCATTCCGGATACAGTTCTTTAATATCCCCGGACGGTGAAATTGTATGGAATGCTGCCGACAGTGAAGACGTTTCTACCATTGAACTAAACAAAGAGCATTTAGTCTCTTACAGAGATAAATTTCGTTTTTTAAACGATAAAGATAAATTTACTATTCACGAATAAAAGGTTTTTAAAAATATATGGAAAAAGCTATTTTAACGAAAAGCAATATAGAGGATGAATTTAGAAAAGTGCAGGTAAGGGTTTTTCGGCAGTTTAAGAAAAATCCTGATTTGAATGCTATTTTATTTTTAATCGGAATAAGGGAATTGGGAATTATCAAAAAGAAATTTTCTAAAGAAGAAAAACAAGACCTTATGCACATAGCCATTTGCAGACTTTTGAGTGAGGAAGGCTATTTTTTACTTGAAGGACAGGATAGCGATGGCTGGCCACATTGGAAACAAAATGAGTCCTTACCAAAACTTAGCCTGGAGGATCAGGAATTTCTTTTAAAAAAACAAGTTATTAGATATTTTGAAAAGATTTAACTTTGCACCAATATTCAATTTTTAAACATAAACATAAATTTATGAAACTACTAAGCTTACATTTTTTCTTATTGACTATCTTTGTCGCCTGTCAGGCAGGTACAAACGGTAATGCTGAGACTTCATCATCTGAAAGGACAGAAACTGCCGATAGGACAGAAACTGCGGAAAGAACGGAAACAATTACAAATCAAAACACAGAAATGGAAAGAACAGAAAGAACAGGCAACAATCGCTATGTAATCATAGAAACAAACCATGGCACTATTAAAGGTGAGTTATTTGAAGATAAGTCTCCAATTACAACAGAAAACTTTATTAAACTGGCTAAAGACGGTTTTTACGATGGTCTTATTTTTCACAGAGTAATACCTGACTTTATGATTCAGGGTGGTTGTCCTGACGGAACCGGAAGAGGTAACCCCGGTTATTCTATTCAGGACGAGTTTCATCCGGAGTTAAAGCATGATAGCCCGGGAATTTTTTCAATGGCTAATGCAGGCCCAAATACCGGAGGTAGTCAGTTTTTTATTACAACGGTTGCTACTCCATGGTTAGATGGCAGACACAGTATTTTTGGAAAAGTTTTGGAAGGAATGGAAGTTGTTAAAACTATAGAAGGCGTTGAGCGCAATCGTCAGGACAGACCGATGGAAGATGTTATCATGAAAAAAGTCACTATAGTAGACGAACTTTAAACCACACTTACATTTATGAGTGAAGCTTCTAAAGCAGTATCTTTTTCCAATTTAAACAGGCATCAATTACTGGATAACATACAAAACACTAAGTGGGACGTAATTATTATTGGTGGCGGAATTACAGGAGCGGGTACTGCTTTAGATTTAGCTTCAAGAGGATTTAAAACACTTGTTTTAGAAAAAAATGATTTTGCTTTCGGTACCAGCAGCCGGTCTACAAAGCTAATTCATGGCGGACTGAGATATCTGAAGCAAATGGAGTTCAAGCTTGTCAGAGAAGTAGGACTCGAAAGAGCTATTGTTCATAAGATAGCTCCGCATTTAGTTATTCCGGAGAAAATGTTATTGCCCATATTTGAAAAGGGAAATTTAGGTAAGTGGATGACTTCCTTTGCCCTTTCAGTATATGATTATCTGGCAAATGTTCAAAAAATTGATAAAAAGAAGCGTTTAGGCAAAAAAGATACACTTCTTAATGAGCCTTTACTGAAAGAATCACTGGTTAAAAGTGGATTTTTATATAGTGAGTATCGCACTGATGATGCCCGTTTGGTTATTGAATTGTTAAAAACGGCTGCTGTCTATAATGCATCGGCTGTCAATTACATCAATGTAAAAGGGTTTATCTATAAAGAGGGTAAAATTTCAGGTTTAGTTGCGGAAGATAAAATCAATAATTCTGAGCTTGAGCTAAATGCTGATTTTGTAATTAATGCAGCCGGTCCCTGGGTTGATAATTTAAGAAAATTAGATGGTTCGCTGAGTCAAAAGCGATTGCAGTTAACCCGTGGAATACATTTAGTATTTCCAAAAGAAAAAATACCTATTAAACAATCCATGTACTTTGATTCTGCTGATGGCAGAATGATATTTGCAATCCCACGCGAAAGAATAGTTTATTTAGGAACTACCGATACGGTATATGATAAAAATCCTGATAACCCTTTCGTAACAAAAGAGGATGTTAAATATTTATTAAAAAGTATAAACAGAGTTCTAAAGGGAGTTGACTTGACCGAGTCTGATATTGAATCCAGCTGGGCAGGATTAAGACCTCTGATTTTTGAAGAGGGCAAGGAGCCCTCAGAACTTTCGAGAAAAGATGAAGTGTTTATATCTGAATCCGGTCTGATATCTATTGCCGGCGGCAAGTTGACAGGTTACCGCAAAATGGCAGAGCGTCTCACTAACTATATAGTTAAACAAAAGGGACTCAAATATGAAGATTATCCCTGCAAAACAGATAGCATTAAGCTGGTAGGAGCCGAAAAAGCAGATGACAAAACATTTATGGCACTACAGTTTGATAAATGGATTGAGCTCGTTGGAAAAGGTGAAGAAGTGCCTTATATGATTTATTTTCATCGTTACGGAACACAATTATATTCTATAATAGAAAAAGCATTAAAAAATGTACGTTCCGGATTACACCCCTATAATGCTCTTTTGATGGCCGAAGTTGAATATTCAGTTCATTTTGAAATGGTTTATCACCCCAATGATTTTTTAATCAGAAGAACGGGCAATCTTTATTTTGAAAGGCCTTTTTACATGAATAAAACAGAAGCTGTTTCCGGTTGGATAGCTTCCTTTCTAAACATTGATGAAGAAACTCAAAAGGAATGGGAAAAGGCTGTGAAAAAAGAGTTTGATGAGGTTATGAATTTTATCGGCTGAGTCGGTAATTAATTTACGCATGAGTTATGAAACATAATAAAATTTTAGCCATTATAGCCCTCTCGGGTTTTTTATCGGTAATGATTGGTGCAATGGCAGCTCATTGGCTTGATGATATTATAGATGAACAAGCTATTAAAAATATTGAAACGGCATTATTATTTCAAATCTTCCACACGCTTTCCGCTTTAATCATTTTGCTTCTTTGCCTTCAGTATAAAAATATTAGCATCATAATTCCTAAATTGATGCTTTTCGGGATATTGCTTTTTTCCGGGAGCATTTACTTACTGGCATTCAGTGAGTATATACCTTCTTTTGTTAGAGGAATAGCCGGCCCCGTGACACCTGTCGGGGGGATATTGTTTTTGGTAGCCTGGGGGATATTACTTTTTAATTCTTTGAAAAAATAAAAAAAGGGAAGCTGTTTAATATAGCTTCCCTTTCGTGTGTTTTTAATAAACCAATCTTTATTTAAGAAGGTGAATCGTTCCGGTTTTATCACGCTCTACCATTTCATCATCTTCATAACGAACAAAGTAAACGTATGTACCATTTGGTTGAAGGCTGCCTTTAAAGGTTCCGTTCCATCCCATCTGGTCGTCATTTGTTTCAAATACCAACTCACCCCAACGATTAAAAATCCGGAAGTACTTTAAGTTATAACGCCCAATCAAGAACACATTAATCGTAGCATTTTCACCTCCTCTGCCTGGAGCAAAAGCATTAGGTACGAATATGTCAGAAAGGAATTCTACTTCAATGAAAACAGAATCTGTACCTGTACAGCCATTCATGTTTGTCGCTGTAACATAATACCAGGTTGAACTATCAGGAGTTGCTATAGGTGAGCAACTATTGGCATTATCCAACCACATATCAGGTGACCAAACACAATCACTGGCATCTATTGCTTCTAATTGAACGGTTTCACCCTGGAATATAGTTGTGATTCCTGTTTCTGAATCCGGTTGCGGATCTACAGTGGTAGCCGTAAGTGCCGGTGTGAATACAGTTGCTTCTATGCTATCTGTAATAGAACACCCCTCAGGACTGGTAGCTGTAAGGTAGTAAAAGCTTGAAATGTCATCTTCTGTATTATTTTCTAAAGAGATAATTGTATTTCCTACATTTGGATTATCTATTCCTTCTTCAGGTGACCAAACATAAGTATAACCCGGTAACCCTTGCGTTCCAATAGAAGCGGTTTCTCCCGGACAAACAAAAACATCTGTTCCGGCATCAACTTCAGGTATGCTTAAATCTACGGTTACTTCAGCAGAATTTACACAAGTAGTAGCTGTATTTATTACTGTTACGGTATATGTGGTTTCTACATCAGGAAACACTAATGGATTCTGTGTTTCTGTATCAACTATATTTACATCCGGTGACCAACTGTAATCATTTCCTCCTGAAGCTGTCAGTTGAATCGTATCACCTAAACAAATCAGGGTATCATTAGAAACATTTACAGTAGGTAAAGGATTAACATTTACCAGAACAGTGTCGGTAATTACACAAATACCTTCTACAACTGTTACTACATATTGCGTATTTGTTTCTGGGAATACGGTTGGATTAGCAGAAGTGGTATCATCTATGAAGCTATTGGGAGTCCAGCTGTAATCAGTAGCTCCACTTACAAATAATTGTACTGAATCTCCTATACAAATATCCTGTTCATCACTTACGATAAGTTCCGGTACAGGAATTACTTCTATTGTTATGGTATCAGAAACCGGAGGGCAATTATTAGAAGTTCCGGTAACTACATAAGTTGTTGTAGTCGTAGGGAAGGCCACAGGGTTTGAAATGTTAGCATCCGAGAGACCGGTAGCAGGCTCCCAGGTGAAATTTGGTGCACCACTTGCGCTTAGCTGTATAAATTCACCCTCGCAAATTGTAACAGTATCGGCATCGGGTAAAAGTGTCAGACTCAGCTCTGTAGCAACGCTTACTTCTACCGTGTCAGAAGCTACACAAAAATCATTTTCACCGGTTAGTATATACTGAATAGTAGAAGTTGGAAACACTTCCGCATTAACTACTGTTGGGTCTGTCATAAAAGTGGAAGGAGACCAGTAAGAAGTGTCTGCATCTGAAAAAGCCTGAGTAAGTATTAGGGTATCATTCGTACAAATAATTTGATCCGGACCGGCAGATACCTGCGGTATTGGGATGACATTTACCATTATCTCGGCTGTATCCGGCGGACATAACCCGATTCGACCGACTACAGTATATAGTGTTGAGTCTAAGGGGTTGGCTATCGGGTTCTTAATATTCGGGTCACTAAGAGTTGCTTCCGGAGTCCAATTATATAAAAAGGCACCCGAAGCATCTAATTGTACTGTTTCTCCTGCACAAACAGTTGTATCAGCGAATGGAACTTGTACATCAATATTATCCTGAATAAATAAAGTTATACTTTGAAAGGCTTGACCTGTACACGGGTTTATAAGACTTAATGTTAAGCTGTCACCTCCTAAGTTTAATGAATCAACAAGCACTTCAACGAGTAAGGAGACTGAAGTGTCACCCGGTTGAATAACTACACTGTCCGGTAAAGGATTGTAGTTAATGCCCGGCAGAGCCGTTCCGCTTTGATCAAAAAATATGGTAATAGGGTCTGAGCTTGTAAAGTTAGTAGAAAACTCAATAATCCCATTATTACAACCCGCTACAGCGAAAGGAATACCGGCTTCGGTGGTTACATCTAAAAATATTTCAGGACTACTTATCTCCTCAATAAATACACCTGAATTGAATGCGCCGTCAAAAACATCTGCCACAGCCAGTTTTAAAGTATAGGTTTGGCAAGGAACTACTTCAATCTCTGCCGTTAAAATGGTAGTTATACCATCAAATACTATAGATGAAAATGTTGGTGAGCCGGCTAATTCGTTATTGACAAATAAACTGGAGTATGCCAGTGATTCACCGGGGCCCGTACATCCACCTGTGCCAAAGATACCCGGCACTCCGGAGTTTATTGAATTAATGGCAACAGGTAAATTCGTGCCCGGAATGATTGCTATATTTTCCTGATTATAGTTTCCTCCTGCCGGATCCGGTCCGGTGATAAAAAACCCGAAAACATCATTAAATTCTGAACAAACGTAGTCCGGATATTCTTCCGAGCCAAATCTATATCTGAATCTAAGAGTGTCACCCTGAGGAATTACATTAAATTCCATAACACAAGCATCGTTTGTTGTTTGTGGTGCAACCAATTGGTTGAGAGTCGGATCCCCCGGAGTGCCTACTGTAGTACTCATAAAGAAGCTGGAAGGGTTAGCAACGTCGGTAACAATACCGGTAGTTAATAAAACACCCTCAGATATTCCCAGATTAGAGGTTCCTTCTTCAAAGCGGCCATAGGAATTTCCCCCACAGGTTATATTTACATTGGAAATAGTAACCCCTGAACCAACAAGGCTTTGCGCAAGTTGAACATCTGTTAATGTTTGGTCAATGACCAATTGACTCTTTACGGGTTTGTTAATTAAAACAAACATAAAAACTAAAAAAAGTAGTATCGATGATTTTTTATTCATTATTTAAACTTTAGGGTTCAAATCTAATTAGCTTATTAGAACTTTTCAAATGTTATTTAAAAAAAATTAAACAAAAAATTACATTATCTTAATAATGTAACATTGCCTTTTATGATTTCTGTGTCACCTGTATGATCTCTTACAATTAAGTAATATACATAAACGGCAACCGGTTGTTCTGCTCCCTGAAATGTGCCGTCCCATCCAATGTTTTCATCGGTAGTTTCAAACAATAATTGTCCCCAGCGATTGAAAATCTTAAACTCTTCTAATTGATAGGTGCCGGTAAGTATAGGCTTTAGCACGTCATTTAATCCATCGCCATCCGGAGTAAAACCGCTTGGTACTATTACTCCTTTTTCAAACTCTACAAAAATAGTAACGGAAGCTATAGCATCACAACCATCCGGACTAAGGCTTGTAACTGTATAAGTAGTGGTGGTATCCGGGCTCATAGAAACTGAACAGGAAAGAGGATTGTCAATCCCTGTTGTCGGGGACCAGCTACAGTCTACTCCATCAATTACATTTACAATTGCTGATTCACCTTCCATAATTACATAATTACCTTGATTGTCAGCAGGTGGAGATACCACAAATATATCTGCCTGAGCAGATGGAAAGACCGTTACTGCGACTGTGTCATATGCTACACATCCGTTTGCATCTGTAACTGCAAACACGTAATCTTCTATTAAATTAGAAGAACCGGGATTAGTAAGGCTTACTTCCGGATTTAGGATTTGGGCATTTGAGAGTCCACTAGTTGTTATCCATTCATAAGTATTTCCGGCTGCCGGGGATTGTGCATTTAAAAATCCGGAATCTCCTGTACAGAAACTGATATCTTCACCGGCATCTGCAACAGGACCTTCAATAGTTACTGTCATTGAGTCTATATTGCTGCAACCGGTTAATGTATTTGTACCTACTACATAAAAAGTAGTCGTATTTTGTAATTCAGCTGTTGGGTTTTGCGTATCCGGATTGTCCAATAAATCTTCCGGTGACCAACTATAAACATTTGCTCCGGATGCGGATAATGTAAATTCTTCATTTGTGCAGGCGGTAAAATCATCTGCCGCAATAACATCCGGTAAATTATTGACTTCTACTGTTACAGTACCGGTAACATCACAAATGGCTGTGGTAGTTACAAGTGTATAGGTAGTAGTTGTTTGAGGGAAAGCTAAAACAGTCGAAACATCATCAGCTGAGAGGCTATTTGACGGAGACCAGGAGTATGTATCCCCACCTTGTGCAGAGAGTTCAACTGTATCACCAATACAAATTACCTCATCTTGTGGTAACTGAAGGCCCGGGACAGGTATAACATTAACTGTAACAGAATCAGTTACCGGTGGACAATTATTTGAAGTAGCGACTACAACATAAGTCGTAGTATCTGTAGGTGTTGCTATAGGATTTGCTGAGTTTGGATTGTTCAAGCTTGCTGTTGGAGTCCATGAGTAATTTGCACCTCCGGTAGCAAAAAGTTGAACACTGTTTCCTTCACAAATGGAAGTATCTGCACTTACAGATAAATTTAATTCTGTTTCAACAAATATAATCATTGAATCTGTAAACGAGCAACCATTGTTGTCACCGGTAAAAAAATACTCTGTACTTACGGTTGGAAAAGCAACCGGATTTACAACATTCGGATCTACTAAACTGCCGGTCGGTTCCCAGCTCACACTATTAGCATCACTTATTGCATCACTGATTACGACCGAATCACCCTGACAGATGGTTAAATCGGGACCGGCAAAAACAAAGGGCTGTGGGCTCACATTTATGGTGATTTCTGCTGTGTCGGGCGGACAGAGCCCAATCCGCCCTACGACTTGATAAATGGTTGTATCTGTTGGGGTAGCAACAGGGTCGGCTATATTCGGGTTGTCAAGACTGTTAGTGGGTGTCCAATTATATAAAAAGGCACCTGAAACACCCAATTGCACGCTTTCTCCTTCACATATTGTAGTATCTGTAAATGGCACTTCAATTTCAATTTGATTTTGAATGAATAAAACGACACTGTCAAATGCTTGATTTGTACATGGATTAATAAGACTTATAACTATTGAATCTCCACCTACACCGAATGTGTCTATTAGGGGTACTACTGTAACTGTTGCGGATGTATCTCCCGGCATTATTGTTACACTATCCTGAAAGGGTTCATAATTAATACCCGGGACAGCATCTCCTCCAATACTATAAAAAACAGTGATGGGATCCTGACTGGTAAAATTTGAAGTAAAAGTTAATATCCCATTATTGCAACCTGCGATAGCAAAGGGAGTGCCTGCTTCTGTTTCTATGCCTAAGGTGATTTCCGGGCTGGTTAACTCCTCAATGAAAACACCTGAATCAAAAGCTCCGTCAACGACATCTGCAACGGCAAGCTTTAGCGTATACGTTTCACAGGGAACCACTTCAATTTCAGCAGTTAAAGTAGTGGTGATGCCATCAAAGGCTATTGTTCCAAAGGTAGGAGATCCGGGTAACTCATTGTTTACATATAAGGCAGAATAAGCCAATGACTCACCTGGACCATTACATCCACCGGCCCCAAATATACCCGGTATTCCTGAATTAATTGAGTTAATCGCAACCGGTAAATTAGTTCCGGGAATAATAGCGATATTATTTTGATTATAATTTCCTCCGGCAGGATTTGGCCCGGAAATAAAAAATCCGAAAACATCATTAAACTGAGAACATACATAATCAGGATATTCTTCAGAACCAAATCTATACCTAAAACGTAGGGTGTCTCCTTGAGGGATTACATCAAACTGCATGACACAAGCATCATTAGTTGTTTGTGGAGCTACTATTTGATTTAATGTCGGGTCTCCGGGTGTGCCAATAGTTGAACTCATGAAAAAGCTGGAAGGGTTGGCCACTTCTGTAACATTTCCGGTTGTTAATAATACGCCTTCAGGTAATCCGATATTTGATGTTCCGGCTTCAAAGCGACCGTATGAATTTGCTCCGCAAGTTATAGTTACATTTGAAATTGCAACCCCTGAGCCTACTAGACTTTGTGCCAGTTGCTGGTTTGTTAACGTTTGGTCAATGATTAACTGTGCATGTATTGTATTATGTACAAAAAAGCTGAAACAGAAAATGAACAGAAACTTATGTAGATTAGCATTCATAAATCATGAATTATTAGTTAGTTTTAAAGTTGATTGTTTTAAGATTACAATTTTTTAATTTTGCTGAAGACAATCAATACTACAAACTTAACAAATTCTTAATAAATATTCAATTTACTTGCTTTACAATGTTTAATACAAATTTTGCTGAAATTAAAGTTCATAAAAAGGCTCTTAAATTCAATGTTTCAGACGATTGTAAAGTAAAAAAATAATTTATGCAAATTCATGCCCTTTCTTACTTTAGACAAATTGACAAATAAATGGGATTAATTGCATCACAGGGTATTAAAAACTCAATTTGGTCCTATATTGGAATGCTTGTCGGCTATTTGAATGTAATATTGTTACTACCCAATATACTACCGCTGGAGCAAGTCGGTCTAATCAGAGTACTTATAGACGTTTCTGTGATTTTTGCCCATATATGTGCTTTTGGTATGGCAAATGTACTTATCAGAAATTATCCTGCCTACAAAGATTCCACTAAAATGAGATCCGGATTTTTCGGCTTTATGCATATTTGGATTTTCATTGGTTTTTTAATTTTTAGTTTCCTGTTTTTTCTTTTTAAAGAGCCCATACTTGATTTGGTTCGCACAGAGTCGCCTCTCGTAATTGATTATTACTTACTTATCTTTCCGATAGCCCTTTTCTCCCTTTACTTTAATATGCTTGATATTTACTCCAGAGCAAATCTTTCAAGCGTTTATCCCTCTTTTTTGAGAGATGTAATTTTAAGAATTGCCCTTTCCGTTTTATTAGTCTTTTATTATTTTCAGGAGTTTAATTTTGAGTTATTCCTGTTGTTTTTTACAGCTACCTATTTTTTAATAGCTTTAATGCAATTTCTTTTTTTAAAGAAAAAAAACTGGTATACCCTTTCGTTCGTTTCTGACTTTTTTAGCACTCAAAAGCTTAAACCGGTTCTCAAATATGGGTTTTTTACTTTAATGGCCGGTTTGTCCAGCATTTTAATTGCTATGATTGATACAGTTATGTTAACCGGTTTAGTGGGCTTAGATGCTGTGGCAATTTACGCAACTTCTTTTTTTATGGCTGCCGCTATTACTGTTCCGGCCAGATCTCTGTATAAAATTGTTTTTCCAATAGTTTCTGATAAATGGATGCATCACAAAAGAGAAGATGTTTTAAGCATTTACAGAAAAACTTCTGTAGCTAATGTGTTGACCGGAGGCTTTATTTTTCTTTGGGTAGTTGTCAACCACCAATATATTTATAAAATGATGCCTGATGTTTATGCACAGGGCTTTATCGTTTTTATTTATGTTGGTATTGGAAAACTGTTTGAAGCTTCAGCAGGTATAGGGTTTATGATTTTATCTGTATCAGAAAAATATAAGTTTGATACCTTCTTCAATCTGTTGTTATTAATTCTGGCGGTTGTACTAAACTATTTTTTAATCTCTGCATACGGTTTAAGCGGAGCTGCGATTGCCAGTTTTCTTTCATTAGTCATCATCAATACACTAAGATTAATTACAATTGCTTACTTTTTTAAGCTTTTTCCCTTTTACAGTAAAACCATTTTGGCTTGTGTAATTTGTATTGTCTGTTTCTTTGCAGGCTGGATTATACCGGAATTTTCATCCTTTTGGGTAAATATAATAATTAAATCTTTTGTTATGTTTGCTGTTTTTGTATTTTTATGTTGGAAGACAAATATTTATAAATTATTTAACGAGGAGTTAAAGTCTGTTTAAGCATATATAGTAAGGGTTTGGTTAAGGTATAAAGTTAAGAAGAATAATGCTTATAGATAATGAAATTTGTAAAATATATTTTTTGGCATAAAATCTGTTTACCAACTAAATTATTCATAAAAATTCTTAAAAAATGAAAGCATTAAATTTACTAATTTTAATTTGTCTTGTAACTGCAGGAAGTCTGTTTGCACGTCCTACATGTGATTTAGTCTTTTTCACGGAAGAAGGTGAAAGGTTCTATGTTGTATTAAACGGTGTTCGGCAAAATGATAGTCCTGAGACAAATGTTGCACTAAGAGATTTACAGCCCAACAGTTATCGTGTAAAAATTATTTTTGAAGATGAGGAATTAGGCGAAGTAAATCGTACAATCCACCCTGAAGCAGGCCATGAGTACATCATGAATATCAGGGAGCGTCGTGAAACGGGTGTCGGTCAGAAGTTTAGAAGAATTGCTACAGATTTAAATGCCCGTAGAGATGATGCAGACGATGATCGTGAACTTTATGTGTTGAGAACACTGGATGTGAATGTCCTCCCGGTTGAGCATACTCCTCCTGCCCAACAGCAAAGCAGACAACAAGCACCGGTATCCCATCAACAACACGGAGGTAGTGGAAATGTGACTGTTACAGAAACACATACCCACGGTACAAATCCTAATGGTGAAAGCGTGCATATTTCAGTAGATATGCAGATGGGCGGAATGGGTGTTGATATGCAAGTTAGAGAACACCATTCTCACTCGACACACCATCATACTACAACTACGACTACCAGTGCAGAACCTGTACCCGTTTCTCCAATTCCGGGATATAACGGACCTATAGGTTGTCATTACCCAATGGCTCCGGCTGATTTTCAAAGAGCAAAATCTTCTATTTCATCTCAGTCTTTTGAAGACAGTAAAATGAATATTGCCAAGCAAATGACCAGAAGCAATTGTTTGACAGCAGGTCAGGTTAGAGAAGTAATGACTTTATTTACATTTGAAGAAACCAAACTTGAGTATGCAAAATTTGCTTATGACTATACCCACGATCTGGGGAATTACTATATGGTAAATGATGTTTTTACCTATTCATTCTCTGTGGATGAGTTAAATGAGTACTTAATGAGCAGATAATTTTCACCCTTATTTGTCGCTAAAAATAAAAAAGGCGGGTAAAATGAATTACCCGCCTTTTTATTGATTAAATACTATGATAGCTATGCTGAAAAAGAACTTCCGCAACCGCAGGTTTCGTCTGCATTCGGGTTATTAAAAATAAATCCCCGGGCATTAAGACCATCCTGATAATCGACTTGCATTCCACTTAGGTATAAACCATGAGCTTTTTCAATGAAAACTTTAAGGCCATCCTGTTCAAAAACAGCATCGTTATCCTTTTTTTTATCAAAACCCATGATATAGGAAAATCCTGAACAACCACCTCCTTTTACTCCTATACGTAATCCTTGTTCTTCAGGTAAATTATGCTCTTTGAATAATTTTTTTAATTCCTGAATAGCTCCATCAGTAATTGATACTAGATTTTTATTTTCAACCATATTTTTAAAATTTGTGTAGATTACACAACAAAACTAAGTATTTTATAGTTCATAGGCTTTAATTTTGTACATTCGTCTGTCAAATTAGTGTCATTTTAAAGTACTTAAAACCATGTCAGAAGCCATATTTGATATAATGAAGATTACAATACCGGCAATTATTGTTTTTGCCACTGCGTATTTTGTAACAAAAAAAATCCTGGAAACAGAGTATAAAAAAATTCGTCTTGAAATGCAGATTGCAAGACAAAAAGAAGGCTTACCGGTCAGGCTTCAGGCTTATGAACGCTTAAGCTTATTCATTGAAAGGATTTCACCGGTAAATTTAGTGCAAAGGATACGTCAACCTCAAATGACGTCCAAGCAAATGCAAATGGCTTTGATTAGCTCTATCAGGGCAGAGTATGAGCATAATATCACACAGCAAATTTATGTTTCTCCCCAGCTTTGGGCAGAAATCTGCCTTATAAGAGATGATGTGGTCAAATTGGTAAACATGTCTGCATCAGAACTTCCGGAAAATGCAGGAGCTAAAGATTTAAGCAGAATCCTCTTAACGAAAGTTATGGAAGAAGAAGACAGTTTCTCTAAGGAAAGAGTAGTAGAAATAATGAAAAAGGAAGTGAAAGAGTTGTTTGGATAAGAAACCTGTAAATTCAACTTCCTGTAATTGCATTATTCAACAACAGGATTTCTTTAAGAGGGAAATCTGTTCAGATATTAAAATCTATTTTAGTAGTGATTATGTCTTTCTTTAAAGTCAAAAATCCAAATAGTATCGCCGTCTACAATTTTCTTTGTTTGTTCCGGCTCACCAACCGCTTCAAAATATTTTGTTTCTCCATCTATTTCATGAGCGTAAACTGTTGCATCAGGATTTTTTAAATGTAGCGTGTCTCCTTCATCTGTGATATAAATGCTTTTATCAGTTTTTATATCAGTGTCGGTACAAGAAATCATTAGAAAAAAAAGAGGGATAAGAGCAATTGTATTTTTCATAATTTAATTTTACTATAAATATAAGTAAAATAAAAAAAACTGCTAAGTTCTCAGCAGTTTTTTAGTGTTATATATCTTAAAATTTATAAAAAATCAGTCTAAATCAGGCAATGCAGCATAGTTTATTTTCAATGCATCACTTTTTCTCAACTCCTGTTTAACGTCACTAACAATACCCATTCTAACTTCCTGATCAACTCTTAGAGACCATGTCATGGCCGGTATAAGTCTTTCATCTACTTTATTTCTCTCCATTTCAACAAATAGTGCTATATCTTGCGGCGTTGAAAAGGCATCATTAAGCTGTATTCTGGGTGCTGTTCCTAATTGCTCAACATATTGTCTGGTTGGAGGGCCGATATAGATATTGCTCACAAGTGATTTAGGCTCTATAACTGTTATTTCAGATGCCTGAGGTAAGGTAACTCTTACCTTCAACTCCAATTCCCTAATCACGGTTACAACCATAAAAAAGAACAGTAGAATGAAAATAATATCAGGTAAAGAAGCGGTATTTATACCCGGCTTCCCTTTCCCTTTATCTTTTTTGAATTTACTCATAGTTCAGAATTAGTTTAATTTGAAACATCTTTTGGTTCTGCTTCAGAGATTCTCATTGGGTATTCGCTTCTTACAACACTCCGCAAATCCTCCGGTAAATCATCATAAAGTCTACCATACATACGTTGACTGTACTCATTTCTAAGTTCGGTATAAGCGGCTTTTAACTCATTCTGAACTTGAATGTACATATTGTAAGAGGTTCCTCTGTCATTTTGAAGAGAAATAACGGCATCATCCGGGCTATCAGATTTTCTTGGGTCACGACCTCTGTTATCAATAAACTCTTTAGAAGTTTGTCTCAACTGATTAATACTCAAAGGCTCATCTCTAACCAACAACTGATCATTTGCATTAATCAAAATTACTAAAGTGTTTCTTTGATTAATATCAACTACCGGAGGTGGTTCATCTGACCATGGTGGTAGCCTGTGAAGTATACCTCTGTCACTCTCGATGGTTGTTGTTACCAAAAAGAAAATTAAAAGCAGGAAAGCTATATCAGCCATTGAACCTGCATTAATTTCCTGAGATGGTTTTATTTTACTTCTTGCCATAAATGTAATATTGTTTGGCTATCTGAATTATTTAAAAACATTCATTACTTCTGTTACCACGCCGGCTACAATTGTAATTCCGGCAAGTAAATAAAAAGTTATAATACCGGCTCCTACCATTTGCACACCGCTGGGGGAAATACTAAATTTTTCTTCCATACCGGGGAATGTAAAGTCACTGGATGAAAGAGCATAGCCTATTCCGAAAACAACGGCAACTACTACTACTCCAACCACACTCCACAGTGCTTGTTTGGGATCTCTTAAGAGATGCATAACTCCAAACACAATTGCTGTAATTGCACAAATAGCTATTAATACATAAGCTGCGTAAATTGCAAAATCAATCATAATTATTGTTTTTTGACTACGTCATATTTTACAAGAATATCAACAAAAGAAATTGTTGCATCTTCCATATTGTTTACTAATCCATCTATTTTAGAAACGATGTAGTTGTAAAAAATTTGAAGAATAATGGCTACTATAAGACCAAATACGGTTGTTAAAAGTGCTACTTTAATACCACCTGCAACTAAAGATGGAGAAATATCACCTGCTGCTTCAATTGCATCGAATGCTCCGATCATACCAATTACCGTACCCATGAATCCTAACATCGGGGCCAAACTGATAAAGAGTGAAATCCATACCAATCCTTTTTCTAAAAGTCCCATTTGAACAGATCCATAAGAAACGATGGATTTTTCAACTACATCGACACCTTCTTTAACTCTGTCGAGCCCCTGATAGAAAATGCTGGCTACCGGACTTCGGTCGGCTTTGCAAATTTCCTTTGCTGCATCAACATTGCCATTTTTAAGTTCATTTTCAACCTGTTCCAATAGTTTTTTGGTATTGGTAGAAGCTAAATTGATGGTAATAATTCTTTCTAATGAAAAAGCTAATCCTAAGATTAAACAGATAAGAACTATACCCATAAATTCAGGACCACCTTCAATGAAGTATCTTTTGATTATCTGATGACCTCTCAGTTGCTCTTCTTCATCAGCTCCCGGAGTCGCAAGGTCGGCTAATTCAGGAACTTCTTCCTCAACTACTTCCTGAGCCTGTTCAGTTTCCTCTTCAATCATTTCAATTTCTTCATTCATCAAGTCTTCGTCTGCTGCGTCTTGTTCGGCAAACAAATTCATAGGAGCAATAAAAATGCTCATCATTAATACCAGGTTGAAAAAAATCGTTTTTTTCATAGTGTTCATTTTGCAATTAAAAATGTTTAAAATGTGTGTTCTCTTTGCGGAGAGGGAGGGATTCGAACCCTCGGTACAGTTACAACTGTACACACGCTTTCCAGGCGTGCACCTTAAGCCACTCGGTCACCTCTCCGGCAATATAATGAATCCAAAAGTCTTAAAAAAGGGTTAAATATCAAAAGGTTCATTAAAAAAAATAAAATAATTAATCTGATAAATTAAAAAGTTTCAATGCTGAAAGTGTCGTTTCCTCAATAACAGTCGATGTATCAAGCTTTTTTGCTTCTGAAATCTTTTTTGCAATCAAAGGAATAAAACTACTTTCATTTCGCTTCCCCCGAAAAGGCATTGGTGCCAAATAGGGCGAATCAGTCTCCAAAACGATTTTATTTAAAGGAATATTTTGCAATTCAGTTGCTAATTTACTGTTTTTAAAAGTGACTACTCCTCCAATTCCTAAAATAAACCCCAATGAGATAATTTCCCGGGCTTCTTCTTCTGTGCCACTAAAACAATGAAATATACCTGTTAGACTTCCATCTTGCGCTGATTTAATTTCTGCAATTAAATCAGCACTTGCATTTCGGTTATGCAAAACTAATGGTAATTTATATTTTTTCGCCCATTCTATATGTTTATTTAATGCTAACTTTTGTTCTTCCTTAAAACTTTCATCCCAAAAGTAGTCTAAACCGGTTTCACCAATGGCAAATATTTTCGGGTTTTTGCCTTCCATACTTTTATCAATTTCTTTCTCCAAAAGTTCTAAACTTTCTTTGTAATCTTCTTTTACAGAGCAAGGGTGAAGACCTAACATAGAATAACAAACTTCCGGCCATTGTTTTTGCATTTCAAACATTGGCTGTACAGACGCTAAATCTATATTCGGTAAAAAGATTTTTTTTACTCCCTGAGCGATAGCCCGTTCAATCATTTCTTTTCGGTCATTGTCAAACTCCCTGGCATATAAGTGGGCATGGGTATCTATTGAATACATAAGGTTAAAGAGGTTTTTACACTAAGTCACTGATTTTACCAGTTTTCCATTTCATTTCTTTCAAAAAAGCTAAATATTCCGGTAAAACATTTTTCAAATTTACTAAAGATTTATCGTTTTCGTGAAAAACTATGATGTCTCCGCCTTTGGTGATTTTTTTAAGGGTACCTAAAATTTCAGCAGCACTTAAGTTGGTATCATAATCTCTGCTGAGGATGCTCCAAAAAACTATTTTGTTTTTTTTGATTAAATGTAAAAGTTGAAACAAACCTATTTTACCGTAGGGCGGTCTGAAAAAATTAGTTTCTAATGCATCGGCACATTTATCGTAATTTTCAAAATAAACTTTGTTATTTGTACTCCAGCCATTTAAATGATGCCAACTATGACTACCGATAAAGAAATTTAAATCTCTTACTTTTTTCGTCAAATCAGGAAATTTTTCAACCTGATTACCCAGGAAGAAAAAACTTCCGGTCATATTATTTTTATTCAGTTCATTTAAGATAAAATCTGTGCTTTCAGGATGAGGTCCATCATCAAAAGTGAGATAAACTGTATCTGATTTACCTTTAAAAATCAAATTATCATTGAAAAGTCGGAGATAATTAAACAGATATAGCCTTTTTGCCAAAATTCACTATTAGAGAAAAAAATTTCTTAAAATTAGAAAAAAAATTCTACTTTCGGATAAAATTTTCTTTCGTTACTAAATTTAAAAAAACCATGCTGTTACTTAATAAAAAATGCATTTTTATTTTTATATGTTTTGCTTTATTGTTGAATTTCAAACCGGTCTTTTCACAATGTGTTAGTAATAATATTACCGGAGACTTAATAATAACTTCAAATACAAATTTATCAGGTACATATACAGTAAGCGGTATTTTTAGAGTAGATCCCGGAGTAACGGTAACAGTTACTCCATTTTCAGTAAACGGATGTGGTGAGTTAATAGTTTTTGCTGATGAGATAGAAGTTTTAGGTACTATAGATGCGAATCATTCAGGTTTTTCAGGTGGTGAAGGTGGTTTGCCGGGTGGTTGCTGGGCAGAAGGAAACTTCACTGACTGCCGTGGAATCAGTGATTGCTGGACTAAAGATAACTGTCGTTCATTACGAACGGTAGGTGGTTTTGCCGGTGCAGAGGGTATGGGCCCCGGTCGTGGGTTAGGCGGTGATAACGGGAATGATGGATTGGGGTCAAAGCAAAGCTGTGGTACATTTGGGGATAATGGAGGAAGAGTTCACGGAAGTGGCGGAGCCGGTGGCGGTGGCGGAGGAAGTTATGGTGGAGTCGGAGGAGATGCAACTGTCGGAGGCAGCGGAGGTGGAGCAAGTGTATCCAATCAAACAAGCTGTGGAGGTTTTGGAGGTGGTACTGCCGGTGCGGGAGGAAATCAATTACTGCCGTATCAGTTGGATCAGTCTTATGATATAAATATGGGCTCCGGTGGCGGAGGTGCAGGCGGCGGAGGAAGAGGCCGGCAGGCAGGTACTCCGGGTGAGGCAGGCGGAGCCGGTGGAGGATTAGTGAGACTGCAGGCAAATAGTGATATTACAGTTAGCGGTACAATATTGGCAAACGGACAAAATGGTGGCAACGGTGGAAATGGTGGCCAACCCGGTCGTTCACCAAGATGCTGTGATGATGCTTGCAACGGTATGAATGAAGCTACATTTACCGGTGGTGGAGGTGCAGGAGCAGGATCCGGTGGTGGTTCCGGGGGTGGAATAATGTTGGAGAGTCTTGCCGGAACAGCCAATATAACAGGTAATTTACAGGCATCAGGTGGAAATGGCGGGAATGGCGGAAACGGTGGAACTCCTGCATTTTCAGATAGTCATAATGCTTTATTTTGCAGCTCTACATCAGGTAGCTCTTCAGTTGGCAGTTCTGCCGGTAATGGTGGAGGCGGTGGAGGCGGCAGAATTAAAATATTTGTAAATCCCTGCCTAAATAATGTTATTACACCCACTCTTGAAACAGATGGCGGTAATGGAGCTTCTAATGGAGCAAACGGTAGCTTTTTTCAGGGAGCTAATCCAAATGCAGTTTTGCCTTTGGCAGATGCCGGTACAGACGCCACAATTTGTGATGGAGACGTCACAACTCTAAGCGGACAAGGTTCCGGAGGTGTAGGTGTTTTATCTTATTCTTGGAGCCCGTCTACCGGTTTGAGCGCAACAAATATTCCGAATCCGCAGGCAAATCCGGGAAGTACTACTACATATACACTAACGGTAACTGATGCCAATGGATGTCAGGGGACTAGTGATGTAACCGTTTTTGTGACCAACTCAATTAATGATAATATCATTGCTGAAAATCAATTTTTGTGTGGCCCCGGAATTGCAGATACTATTACTGGGCTCATTCCAACCGGAGGAACGGGTAGTTATGGCTATCAATGGGAAACCAGTATAAACAATGGCGCTACCTGGTCAAATATTGGTGGAGCAAATAGCCCAAATCTTTTACCCGGACAGATTACTCAAAATACATGGATTAGAAGAATTGTAACATCCGGTCCTTGTTCTTCTGTTAGTAATATTGTTGAGATTACCGTTTCTTCTCAACTCTTTGTTGATGCAGTAAATGTAAATGATGTGAGTTGTTTTAACGGTCAGGACGGAAGTGCAACTGTAACTGTTTCAGGTGGAGCCGCTCCTTTTTCTTATAACTGGTCTTCAGGAGATACTACTTCTATAGCCGGTGGATTATCAGTTGGAACTTATACGGTTACAGTTTCAGATCAGGCTGGTTGCGAAGTTATTGAGAGTTTGGCTGTTTCTCAACCTGATTCTATAATGCTTGAGCTGGTTTCAACAGATGCAACCTGCAACGGTGCATCAGACGGCTCAATTGATTTGACTGTAAGTGGTGGAGTGCAACCTTACTCTTATTTATGGAGTAATTTTCAAATCACGCAAAATATAAATCAAATTTCGGCGGGCACTTATGTGGTAGTTGTAACTGATGCTAATGGTTGTCAGGAAGTTGCTCAGACAACAATTGAAGAATCAGCTCCTTTAGAAATTACAGCTGATAAAACAGATGTACTTTGCAACGGAGAGAATACAGGAAGTATAGAGCTCACTGTATTAAATGCTACCAATCCGGTAAATTATCAATGGTCAGATGGAAACTCTTCCTCTGTAAATTCAGATTTATCTGCCGGCAGTTATCAGGTTACGGCTACAGATGCTAATGGATGCGAGGCAACAGCATCTTTTTCAATACAGGAACCCTCTGCCATTATTGCTGAAATCGACGGGCAAAATTTACTTTGTTTTGGAGACCAAAACGGATGGGTAAGTGTAAATGTTCAAGGTGGAAATCCGGATGTAAATGATGGATATACTTACAATTGGAGTGCCGGTGTAAATCAGACAGGGCATATAGCGGATAATTTAGAGGCCGGCAGTTACAGTGTTACTATAACAGATAATAATAATTGTGAGATAGTTAAGTCAATTACATTAACAGAACCGGATTTGATTGAAGTATCTGCTTCGGTAACGGATGCAGCTTGTTTTGGAGAAAACAATGGATCAGTGGAATTAGCAGCTACCGGTGGTAACGGCGCTCCTTTTACTTACAGTCTTGATGGTATAGCATTTACTCCGGATACGGATTTTAGCAATTTAAATGCCGGAATCTATAATGGTGTAGCTAAAGATAATAAGGGATGTACCGATTTTGTAACCTTTGAAATTTCTCAACCGGAGGAAATAATTATAAACACAGGTCCGGACTTATTTATTAGCAGTGGAGAAACGGTAACTCCTGAAATTGCAATTATGCCGGAGGGTATTCAGGCAGACAGTATTAGCTGGAGCCCTCAACAAGGTCTGAGCTGTTTTGATTGTCTGATTCCTGATTTTTCTCCCGGACAAACTACTTTATATACCATTTCTTTTTGGGATGAGGACGGCTGTTATAGCGAGGCAAGTATTACTGTATTTGTAGAACAAAGAGAAGAGTATAAGATTTACATTCCAAATGCATTTAGTCCAAATTCAGACGGAACTAATGATATTTTTCAGGTATTTGGTTACGACATTGAACTATTGGAAATGCGAATTTTCAATCGTTGGGGAGCAGAAGTGTACACCAATACAAATATGAGTTTAAGTGACGGATGGGACGGTACTTATAATGGTTCGGAAGCTACCGGAGGAACTTATGTTTATGTGGCGAATGTTCGATTCACAAATGGTGTGGAAAGAACCCTGAGAGGTAGTCTTGTTCTGATTCGTTAAAAAATATCTTTGTTGTAAAGCAATTTAGTTTAAAGAAACCCACTTTTTATTAGGTGGGTTTTTTGCTTAATGCTAAAAAAATTCTTTTTTTTGAACTATTAATAAGGACGTATACTCCAAAAAAATATTTATGCAAAAATTTGATTTTAAAAAATTGTATCCCCATCTGATAGCCATAGGGGTTTTCATTTTCATAGCTTTTGCTTATGCCAGCCCGGTAATGCAAGGAAAGGAGTTGCGCCAGGATGACATTGTTCAATGGAGAGGTGGTGCGCAAGAGAGCATTGATTTTAGGGAAGAAACAGGTAAAGAGCCTTTGTGGACAAACTCTATGTTTGGAGGAATGCCCGGTTATATCATTGATGTAAACTTTCCCAAAAATGTTTTGAGTCATATCCACACTTTTTTAATGAAAAATATTTTTCCAAGACCGGCTAATTTTATTTTCTACTATCTGCTTGGGTTTTACATACTCTTGCTTGGTTTTGGAATGTCTCCTTTTGTAAGTATGATTGGCGCATTTGCTTTTTCGTTTGCCTCCTATAATTTTATAATTATTGAAGCGGGGCATAATAATAAAGTGCGAAGTATGATCTACCTGGGGCCGGCACTAGCCGGAATCTGGATGGCTTACAGGGGGAAGCTTATTTTAGGTGCAGCTGTTGCAGCTTTCTTCCTCGGGCTCATGATTCATATGGACCATATTCAGGTGGTTTATTATCTGATGATGATGATATTAATTTTTGGAATAGTCTATTTAATATATGCAATCAAAGAGAATTCTTTAAATCAATTTTTAAAAGTTACCGGTGTTTTATTTATTGCAGCTTTATTAGCTCTTGGAGCTAACACGGCCAGAATATGGGTTTTGCTTGACCACAGTAATGACACTATGAGGGGCGGTCAGTCAGAACTAGTTGATGAAAGTGAACGCAGAAGCAGTGGATTGGATAAAGATTACGCTTTGATGTGGAGTTATGGAAAGTTAGAGACTATGACTTTTTTAATCCCTAACTTTTACGGAGGTGGAAATGCAATTGATATTGGCGAAAACAGTAGTACCTATCAGGCATTAACATCTAATAATGTACCACCGGCACAAGCGCGAAGCTTTGTTGAAAATGCACCTATGTACTGGGGTGACCAGCCGTTTACTTCCGGTCCGGTTTATATGGGAGCTATTGTTTGTTTGCTTTTTGTAATGGGATTAGTTCTTATTAAAGGACCGTTTAAAGTTTGGCTTTTAGTTACGGTAATAATTACACTATTTCTTTCCTGGGGTAAAAACTTTGAATTTTTTACTGATTTGTTTTTTTACTATTTCCCCCTATATAATAAGTTCAGAGCAGTAACCATGATTTTAATGATTACTCAGGTGGCGATGGCATTGCTTGCTTTTGCTACTTTATGGAATATAATTAATTTAAAATACACTAAAGATCAACTTATAAATGCCTTAAAAATCGGATTGGGTGTTACCGGTGGATTAGCGGCCGCTTTTGCTATTCTCGGAGGAATATTTTTTGATTTTAGAGCAAGTGTTGACAGCCAACTGCCTCAATGGATAGTCAGTGCCATACATGATGACAGAGCATCTATGTTGCGAATGGATGCTTTCAGGACTTTATTTTTTGTTGCAGCAGCATCAGCAGCTATTTTCTTCTTTTATCAGAAAAAACTAAGCCAAAATGTGTTTTTAGGCATACTGGCTTTATTATTTGTAATTGATATGTGGCCCGTAAACAAGCGTTATTTTAATAATGACGATTTTTTAAACCCTGCCGAGTACGAGCAGATTTTTGCTCCTACACAAGCTGATTTACAGATTTTACAGGATCCGGATATTCACTACAGAGTATTTAATACAACCAGAAGTCCGTTTAATGATGCAATAACCTCTTATCACCACAAGTCAGTAGGTGGTTATCATCCGGCTAAGCTTTTGCGTTATCAGGATTTAATAGATGAGCATCTAAGGGAATTTTACATGCCGGTATTAAATATGCTAAATACTAAGTACTTTATAGTTCAGCAAGAAGAGGGAGCTCCGCCAACAGCTCAATTGAATCAATCGGCATTGGGAAATGCATGGGTAGTAAACGAAGCCCGAATAGCTGAGACGGCCAGAGAAGCAATCGACTTTTTAGGTGAAATAAACACTGGAAATACGGTTGTGATTGAAAGTAGAGAAAGGGATTATGTTAATGACTTTGATTTTAGCAGCGGAAGGGGAGAGATAAATCTGTTGTCATATTCTCCTTTGGAACTTGTTTATGAAGCTGATATACAGCAAAACGCCTTTGTGGTTTTTTCTGAAATATATTATAATGGTGAAAAGGGTTGGAATGCTTATTTAAATGGGGAAAAAGTTGACCATATCAGGGTGAACTATGTTTTGAGAGGGATGAAGCTGCCCGCCGGCAATCATGAATTAGTTTTCAGATTTGAACCAAGTGTGTATTTTGTCAGCAGTAATATTACGCTTGTCTTTTCCCTAATATTATGCTTATTTTTTATTGGGACTTTGATATGGTATTTTGGGTTTTCCGATAGAAAAAAAGTCCCGGAAGAGAAAAAATCATTGTTTACTTTTGATTAATGAATGCGCAATCTGAGAAGCCAAAAATACTGATTATCACTTACTACTGGCCACCGGCCGGTGGTATTATGGTACAGCGTGTTCTAAAGTTTTGCAAATACTTATCAAAATTGGGTTGGGAGCCGGTTGTTTTGACAACTAAAAAAGGAACTTATCCAATTGTCGATTATCAATTGTTGGAAGAAATAGACCCATCTCTAAAAGTATATAAAACGAAAAGTTTCGAACCTTTAGCTATTTATGCCCGTCTAAAAGGAGGAAAAAATGAGACGGTTCCAGTCGGAATGCGAGGAATGGAAAAGGACTCATCTTTTTTAACAAAATTAGCCACATATATAAGAGCCAATTTTTTTATTCCGGATGCCCGCAAAGGATTTGTTTCTTATGCTTACAAAAGTGCTTTAAAAATCATTGAAGATGAAAATATACGAGCGATTTTAACTACCGGGCCTCCTCACAGCACGCATCTGGCGGGACTGAAACTAAAAGAAAAAATCGGTTTGCCCTGGTTGGCTGATTTTAGAGATCCCTGGGTTAATATTTATTATAATCAGTTTTTGCCAAGAACAAAATCAACTCAAAAGAAAGACCTTAACTTACAAAACAAAGTGCTTAAGCAAGCTGATGTTACATTGGCAGTTGGCCGAACTTTAATGAATGAATTGACTCCTGAGGCAAAAAAGGTAGAGCTTGTTTATAATGGATTTGATGAAGATAATTTCCCTGAATCACTTTTTGTCGAAAATCCGCAGGATAAGTTTTTGCTTTTATACCCCGGCAATTTATTACCCGGACAGGATTTAAAAGTGGTATTGAATGCAATTCAATCTTTAATCGAAAAAAATGAATCCTTTAAAAAAGACTTTTGTTTTGACTTTACCGGAAATTTGGACAATGAGACCCGTCATCTTTTCAAAAGTTTCCCTCACCGGGAAAATGTAAAAGTCAGTGATTATGTGCCATACAATGAGATAATTAAAAAAATGGTACAAAAATCTTCTCTTTTGTTGCTTTTGGCGCAAGACATTCCTCAAAAGCCGCCACCCCCGGGAAAACTTTTTGATTTTATAGCTGCCCGTACAACCGTACTTGGGGTAGGTCCAGAAAATTCTGATGCCAGAGAAGTAGTTTTGGATTCCGGTATTGGTAAAATGTTTCTGTCAACGGAGCAAATGCAAATTGAAGATTTTTTACTGGCTAACTATGAGAAATGGAAAGAAAATGCTCAGCAAAAAACTTTCCTGACAATGACTGATAAAATGAAAAACTACAGTCGTGAAAACCAAACAAAACGATTGGTTGAAATCCTGAATACTTTAGTTTAATCCGGTTGACTGTATTCATCCAGTAAATTGTGAAGTTTACATACCTGAACAGCTTCTTTCACATCATGAACCCGCAAAATGTCAGCCCCTTTTAAAAGAGAGATAGTATTTGACCAGCTGCTTGCATTTAAAGCATTTTCCGGTTTTATATTTAAAGCTTTACAAAGCATAGATTTTCTTGAAGTACCCGCCAGAATCGGTCTGTTTAAATTTTTAAAATAATCCAGATGAGCAAGTAATTTAAAGTTATGTTCCATAGTTTTTCCAAAACCAAAGCCCGGATCAATAATTATATCATTTATACCGGATTGACTCAGTTGTTCTGTTTTTTGTAATAAAAATTTAAAAACATCTGCTAAAACATCTTTGTACTGAGGATTTTTCTGCATGTTAGCAGGGTTTCCCTGCATATGCATTAAAATGTAAGGAACCTTGTATGCCGCGGCTACTTTGATGATTTCTGGGTCAATTTCTCCGGCAGAGATATCATTTATGATATGCGTCCCTTTGTCCAGAGCGAATTTGGCAACATCTGAACGATAGGTATCCACAGAAATTAAAGTATCAGGAAAGTTTTTTGCAGTAAAAGTAAGGGCATATTCAATTCTGTTTATTTCAGTTTTGCTGTCAACAGTTTCCGAACCCGGCCTTGAAGACATGCCTCCAATATCTATTATGTCTGCCCCATCCTCTATCATAGTTGAAATCCTTTTTTCAATCTCTTTTTCGTTTTGGTAGTTTCCTCCATCGAAAAATGAATCAGGAGTCGTATTTAAAATACCCATGACTAATGGTTTTGAAAGAGTAATTAATTTTCCTCCGGCATTAATCGTGTAATTTTTATTAAAAAAACTATCTTTATCACCCATAACTTTTTGTTTAATTAAGTTTCAAAAGTAAATAAGAAATTGGCTACAAAAACTATATCACAATATAAAAAGGCAATAAAAAAATGCCAGGATATTTTTTTAAAGAAAACCCATGATTACGGGACATCCTGGCGGGTAATGCGATTAGCTTCACTTACGGATCAGATTTTTATTAAGGCCAAGCGAATTCAGACGATACAAGAGACCGGACAGCAAAAGGTTGAAGATGACATAGCCTCAGAGTTTATCGGAATCATTAATTATGGGATTATAGCGCTTATACAGTTAGATTTAAAAGATAAAGAAGTGAATGGAGAAAGTGGAATGCTGGAAGTTGGTGAAGCAAAAACCCTTTATGACAGCAAAGCTGAAAAAGCTATGCGTTTGATGGAAAATAAAAATCATGACTATGGCGAAGCGTGGCGGGATATGCGTATTGGCTCTTATGTAGATTTGATTTTAATGAAAATTATGCGCATTCGTCAGATTGAAGACCATGGTGGAAAAACCATTATTTCAGAGGGAATTGAGTCCCATTATGTTGATATAATAAACTATGCAGTTTTTGGATTGATAAAAATCGACGAGACAAACGAAAATAACTAAAACAATGCACGATACAAAAAAACGTTATTCAGCAAGATTTAAATTATGAAATTTTAAAAAAAATAAGATGAAGTGGATTGTACAATTTTTCAGATTCATTGTTGGGGGTCTGTTTATTTTTTCCGGTTTTATAAAAGCAGTTGACCCTTTAGGTACTGCCTATAAAATGGAAGAATATTTTGCTGTTTTCGGCATGGATTTTATGATTCCTCTGTCGCTGGCTTTTGCAATTTTTATGATTGTACTGGAGGTTGTCTTAGGTGTTGCCTTGCTCATAGGCTTTATGACAAAGTTCACCATCATTTTATTGTTATTGATAATTATCTTTTTTACATTTTTAACAGGTTACACTACTGTTACCGGCAATGTTACTGATTGCGGTTGTTTTGGCGATTTCCTGCCTTTAGAGCCCTGGCAGTCATTTTTAAAAGACATAGTTTTACTGATTTTTATAGCGGTTCTATATATCGGGCAGAAACACATAAAGCCTTTACTCCCTTCGGCGGCGTCCAATCCTTTAATGGGAATAGTGTTTATATTGTCTACTTTATACTGTTTTTCGAATTTTTATACTGATTTGCCTCAGTTCGATTTCAGACCTTATGCAGTAGGGAAAAACATCCCGGAGCAAATCCCGGAATACATGCCGGAAGATAAAAGGCCGGTCTACGAATTTATTTTCATTTATGAAAACCCGGAAACCGGAGAGAAAAAAGAGTTTGATATGGCTAACTTACCGGGGGCTCCCTGGGAGTATGTTGACAGAGTTGATAAGTTAGTGAGCGGTGAAGAAGGAAAAATAATTAATTTCAGAACGACTGATGAGTTTGGGAATGAAGTTAGAGAGGATTTGCTTTTTGATGAAAATTACAGCTTTATGGTTGTCGCATGGGATTTAAATAAAACCAGAAGCAGAGTTTTTGAAGAAAAAATTAATCCACTGGCTGAGAAAGCACAGGATGCCGGTTACCATTTTTATGCTTTGGCTTCAAACTCAAGAGAATCAATAGAAGAATTCAGGCATGAACATCAGGCAGCTTTCCCTTTTTATGAGGGAGACCCGATTTTTTTGAAAACAATTATTAGATCTAACCCCGGTTTATTAGTTTTGAAAAATGGAACCGTTAAAGGGAAATGGCACCATAGAAGAATACCTGATTTTGAGAAAATTCAACAGGAGTATTTAAAATAAAGATTTGCTAAATTATTTATTAAAAAGATTAGGTTACGGGATATTAGTACTTTTTGGAGTAGTAGTCATTGTGTTTTTTTTATTCAATGTATTACCGGTAGATCCTGCCCGTCTTACATTAGGTCAGCGCGCTGACGTTTCTTCCATTGAAGCCATCCGGAAGGAACATGGATTTGATAAGCCTTTGCCTGTTCAATTTTTGATGTATTTAGGCGATTTAATGCCTGTTTGGGTGCATGGCAGCAGTCCGGAAGAAAAAGAAAAATATGGTTACGCAGCATTGTTTCAGGTAGGAGGTGAAAAGGCTTTGGTGGTTAAATGGCCATATCTTCGAAGGAGCATACAAACCGGCAGGCCGGTATCTGAAATTTTAGCAGAAAAAATACCACCAACAATGATATTAGCCATAACAGCCATTTTACTGGCAAGTTTTGTGGGAATATTTTTAGGAATTATTGCAGCGATAAACCATAATAAATTTATAGATAATGCCGCGGTGACTTTGTCTATCATTGGTATATCTCAACCTTCCTATTTTTCAGGAATTATACTCGCCCTCTTGTTTGGCTTTCTTTGGCATGACTATACGGGGCTCAACCATGTTGGGTCATTGTTTGAATTAAATGATTATGGGGAGGATATAATCGTATGGAAAAACCTTATTCTGCCGGCAATTGCATTAGGAATAAGGCCTATAGCTATTATCACTCAGCTTACCCGAAGTTCAATGCTGGAAGTTTTATCTCAGGACTACATCAGAACAGCTAAGGCAAAGGGCTTGGCTTTTTCAAAAATACTTTACAAGCATTCCTTAAAAAACGCTCTAAATCCTGTAATAACTTCAGTTTCCGGTTGGTTTGCAGCATTGCTTGCAGGCGCTTACTTTGTTGAAATTATATTTGATTTTAAAGGATTGGGGTATGAAACTGTGCGTGCTCTTATGAATTTTGACTTTCCGGTAGCTATGGGATCTGTTTTATTTACAGCAGCAGCCTTTGTTCTGATAAACATTTTGGTAGATATTATTTATGCAATTCTGGATCCCAGAATACGTGTAGGTTAGAACACAAAACTACTTTCAATCAATCTTTACTGAAGAATCATTTTTTTAATCGGTGGGATTAAAAGTCGCATATCTCTCTTTATATCGAACATCTCCAATTTTTTCTTGTTAACTTTGGACATAAAATAGTATTATGGAAACTAAAGTATATAAATCACCAACCGGCACAAATTTGAACTGTAAAGGATGGGTGCAGGAAGCGGCCTACAGAATGCTACTGAACAATCTGGACCCTGAGGTTGCTGAAAAGCCTGAAGAACTTATCGTTTACGGAGGAATAGGCAAAGCTGCCAGGACTCATGAGGATTTAGAAAAAATATTAAAAATACTCACCACCTTAGAAGAAGATGAAACTTTGTTAGTGCAAAGCGGTAAACCCGTGGGTGTATTGAGAAGTCATAAAGATGCTCCGCGAGTATTGATTGCCAATTCAAATTTAGTTGGAAAATGGGCCAATTGGGATCATTTTCGGGAGCTGGAAAAGAAAGGCTTGATGATGTATGGTCAAATGACAGCGGGAAGCTGGATTTATATTGGTTCGCAAGGAATTTTACAGGGCACTTATGAAACCTATTTGGCTTTAGCTAAAAAACATTTCAGCGGAAGTTTAAAAGGGAAATTTAATGTTACTGCCGGATTAGGCGGAATGGGCGGGGCTCAACCACTATCAATTACTATGAATGAAGGAGTTTGTTTAGTTGCAGAAATGGAAGAATGGCGGGTGAAAAAAAGACTTGAAACCCGTTATATCGATGAGATTTCTAATGATGTAGACGAGGCAATTGACTTGGCACTGAAAGCAGTAAAAGAGCAAAAGCCCTATTCGGTAGGTGTCGTTTGCAATATAGTAGATTTGCTAAAAAGATTAATTGAGCGAGATATTATTCCTGATACATTGACAGATCAAACATCCGCTCATGATGAGTTGTTCGGGTATTTTCCCGAGGGTTTGAGTGTAGCAGAGGCGAATGTAATGCGTGAAGAAAATCCCGAAAAATATAAGCAATTGTCTTTAGACACTATGGTAACTCATGTTGAGCTTATGATAGATATGCAAAAAAAGGGAGCAATCGTTTTTGATTACGGAAATAATCTGAGAGGCCAGGCGCATGCACACGGACTTGAAAATGCCTTTTCTTTTCCGGGTTTTGTACCGGCATATGTGAGGCCATTGTTTTGCGAAGGGAAAGGCCCTTTCCGCTGGGTGGCATTATCAGGAGATCCGGAAGATATTTATACTACCGATAAAGCCCTGATGAATTTATTTCCTCAAAATGAAGGTTTGATAAGATGGTTAAAAATGGCTAAAAAGCAGATTTCTTTTCAGGGTTTGCCGGCACGAATTTGCTGGTTAGGAATGGGAGAAAGAGAGCAGGCCGGCATTTTATTCAATAACCTTGTTAAAGACGGGAAGGTAAAAGCGCCAATTGTAATTGGCAGAGACCATTTAGATACAGGTTCTGTAGCTTCTCCAAACCGCGAAACCGAAGGGATGAAAGATGGTTCAGATGCTGTTGCAGATTGGCCGATTTTAAATGCACTAGTAAATACTGCCGGCGGAGCGAGTTGGGTATCTTTTCATCATGGGGGAGGAGTAGGAATGGGTTATTCTTTACATTCAGGTATGGTAATAGTAGCTGATGGTACTGAAGATGCTGAGAGAAGATTGCGCAGAGTTTTACACAATGACCCGGCTACAGGAGTTATCAGACATGCAGATGCCGGTTATCTTACAGCCAGAGAAACCTCCGGAAAGTTTAAGTTAGATTTGTAAGAACAGATTTTAAGTTTAAACTATTTTTTTGTTTCCGGATAATTCGGTAAATCTGATTTTAAGACAACCTGAGATTTTTCAACTATATCTTTAGTTATATTGTCTATGTCTGATGCGGAGGCATATAAAAGTTCCAATACTTTTTCTCTTTCAGAATCTTTAATCATATTTGTTTTTAATAGATCTACCAAGCCTAATAGTCTGGCTACAGGGGCTCTTACGACATGCGATTGTGTCCAGGCTATTTCACGTAATCTACTATTTTGTTGGTCTATTTCTTTTAAATGAAAAGTCCTCTCTGTTACATCTGTGGCAATGACTATTTCAGCTTTTTTATCTTTAAAATGTATGCTGTTTTTGATAATTTCAACAAAAATGATGCTTTTATCTTTCTTTTGGTGGCAGATCGGCTCAATAGTCAGCAGGTTATTTCTGATGGCAGGTTTTATTTTCAATTTTTTAAAAAGTAAATTGTCCTTAGGCTTAATGTCACTTTCAGTCATTTCCAGAAATTCTTCTTTGGTATAGCCATAGTGTTTAATGGTAGCTTTGTTTACGTCTAAGAAGCCTTTTGTTTTTGCATCACTTACCCACATTGGAGCAGGACTTGAATGAAATAAATTCACATACCTTTTTTCAGATTCACGTAAAGACTGAACAAAGCGATGTCTTTCCAATGCGTAAAGAATGCTTTTGTACAAAATCAAAGCATTGATAGTATCTTTAATTAGATAATCTGAAAATCCTAAAGACAATGAATTTGTTGCAAAATCTAAATCTGTATAGCCGGTTAAGATTATTACAGGAGTAATTTCACTTATAAGTCCGGCTTTTTGTGTAATGATTTCTTTAGTAACATCCGGGAGTGAGAGATCCAGCAAAATAATATCAAAAAAATAGTTTTTATTATCGAGCTTATTCAGGCACTCTTTAAACTTTTTTACATGAGTAATTTCTGCGTTCGGCATATACTCTTCAATATATTCTTCTACAAGCAGAAAATCTCCCGGGTTGTCTTCTACCACTAAGATTTTATATACATTCTCTTGAAATGTCATTAAGCGTTTCCTTTTGGAAGTTTAACAAGCTGAAACCAAAAATCTTCTATAGTATAAATAGCACTCAGGAATTCACTCATTTCGACAGGCTTTGTGATGTAGCAGTTTGCATGATGCTCATAAGACAAATCTATATCGGTTTTAGAGGAAGATGTGGTTAGCATAATAACCGGTATTTTTTTTGTTTTTTTATTACTTTTAATGACTTCTAATACTTCGTGACCATTTTTTTTAGGTAAATTCACGTCGAGCAGAATCAAATCGGGTGCTTGTTGATTAACATATTTACCTTTTTGAAATAAATAATCCAAAGCTTCCTTCCCGTTTTTTACAACATCTACTCTATTGATGATTTTTCTTTCTTCCAGAGCTTCAATAGTTAAAATTATATCTCCTTCATTATCTTCTACAAGAAGTATGTGAGCGCTCTTCATAATCATTATTTTTTTAAGGTAAAGTAAAATGTACTTCCTTCATTCGGTGTTGATTCAACTCGAATTTTACCTCCCATATTATCAATAATCTTTTTTACAATGGCCAGACCCATACCGGTTCCACTATATTCCTCTTTGTCATGAAGTCGCTGAAAAATAATAAATATCTTTTCAAAATATTCCTCTTCAATGCCAATGCCATTATCTTTTACTGAGAATTCCCAATATTCATCTTCTTCTTTACTGTTTATTTCTATAATAGGTTTCACTTTTTCCCTACTATATTTTATAGAATTGTCAATTAGGTTATGGAAAATTTGAGTTACAGGGGTTTTGAAGCTGTAAATTTCAGGTAGTTTATTTTTGATTAAAGTAACAGCCTTTTGACCTATTAACTCTTTTCTCAGAGTTGAATAATCATCTATGATTTTATTTATGTTTACGGCTTCTTTTATTTCGTTTAATCGGCCAACTCTTGAAAAATGCAGGAGATCCAGAATAATTTGTCGCATTCTCTTAGCTCCATCTACAGCAAAAAAGATATACTGACGAGCTTTTTCATCTAATTTATCGTTATATTTTTTTTCCAATTGGGATAAAAAGCGAGTAACCATTCTTAATGGCTCCTGAAGATCGTGAGACGCAATGTAGGCAAATTGTTCCAGCTCAGCATTGGAAATTTGAAGCTCTCTTGAATGATTTCGAAGCTTTACATTCAGACTTCGGAGTTTTTTTTCATAATTTTTTCTGAAAGTTATATCTGTCATTGCCCCAATCATTCTTTCTACCTCGTTTGATTTGTTTCGAACAACAATACCTCTGTCTACTACATATGCATATGATTCATTGGATTTTTTAAAGCGGTATTCTGCTTCAAAATGTTTTTCGTCATTCAATTGTATTACTTCATTAAGGTTGCCTATCACTCTTTCCAAGTCTTCAGGATGTATTCTGTCTGTCCAGGTTTTTAAATTAGGCTTATGGTCTTCAATTTTATATCCAAAAAGCGTTTCAAATCCTTTTCCCCAACTCAGGGTTTTCTTTTTAAAATCCCAGTCCCAGATTGCATCATTAGTTGCTTCTGCTGCAATTTCAAAGCGTTCATTGCTTTGACGTAACTTTTCTTCCGCTATTTTTCGGGTAGTTATATTTTTAAAATACGTAGAAAGTCCTTTTTTTGAAGGGTAAATGCTTAACTCCATCCAAATATTCAATGAGGGATAAAACTCTTCAAAATGAACAACCACTCCGGATTTCATTGCTTTTTGATATTTTTTGAAAAAGCTGAGTTCTTCAGAATCTGAAAAAACTTCCCAGAGATTTTCACCTAAAATATTTTGTCGTTTAACTCTTAAGATTTTTTCTGCTTCTCTATTCCAGTAGGTTATCATCCAGTTTTTGTCAATTGTAAAGAAGCCGTCTTTGATACTTTCCAGTATCGTATTTTTTTCATTTAAAATGGTTTTTAACTCAATTTCCGCCTTTTTTTTTTGATTTATATCCTGAAAACTTCCGCTTAGCTTAACACATTTATTGTTTTCATATTCAGCGCGACCAATTATTCTTATCCAGACTTCTCTTTTTTTAGCGGTGATTATGGGCATTTCAAAGTCAATAGGCTTCTTATTTTCAATGCAATCAGTAAAAATTTTATTGATGGTTTTCTGATAGTTTTCTTTATAAAAACCTATGGTGTTTGTAGTGTCCGGCACAAAATCATCATCTACTTCATGGATTTGCCTGGTTATGTCTGACCAGTAAACTGTGTTTTTAACCAAATCTACTTCCCAACTGCCAATTCTGGCTAACTTATTAGCATTGTCTAATAAATTCTGCATGTTTTTCTGTTCGGTTATATCCCTTCCGTAACAAAATGCAAGCCCTTCCTCTCGGATTAGGTCAGATGAACTCCATGCAATCCATTTTATATCTCCGGATTTAGTGATATAGCGATTGACAAAGTTGTTAGAGTGCCTTTCTCCACTTATTGTTTCTTTAAATTCTTTTAGGGTATCTTTTGTGTCTGTTGAAAAGACAAAGTTTTCAAATGGTTGAGAAGTTAATTCAATATCTGTATATCCCATCAGCTTTGTAAAAGCCGGGTTAACTTTTCTAAAGTGTCCTTCCGGACCTGCTATAGCCAAGATGTCAGGTGAATGTTGAAAAAAGCTGTTTAGTTCGATCTCGGATTGTTTACGAATTATTTCAGAACCAATAAAATTTCCCATTTGCTTTAATACATCAGTAAAATATGGGTATAATCTATTAGACTTTTCAATGCCGCATACCAAAACACCTATAATCTCTTTGTTGTGAAAAAGGGGTATGCCAAACACTTTAGTCAGCCCGGATTTTTGAGCAGCTTTTTTTCGAATGAATAAGTTTTTTTTATCTACATTATCCCAAATATTAGACTTTTTAGTTTCCCAAACGGTTCCGGGCAATCCTTCTCCCCGAAAAAAGCTTTTTACAGACTGACTTTTTGCATAAAATGTGTAGCCAACAGTTGTGTTTGTAAACGTAGCTGCTTGTAAAAGTTTTGAGGAAGTTGAATCTGTTAACCAAATTTCAGTCAGATTGAATTCGCCAAATTTGTATATATATTGTAAAAGCTTTTTTAAACAGCCTTTAATTGTTTTTTCCCGGTTGAAAATATTACTGATAGCATCTACGATTTTTTTGCGATTTTCCTGAATTATTTGTTCTGTTCTGTCATTACATACCATCAGGCAACATTTTTTTCCTTCAAGGAGTAGTTCGCTTGTAGTGATTTCTACTTTCACTACTTTTTGGTCACCGACTAAAAGTGTATGGAGCTCTTTTTGTTTGAGATTTGATAAATCTAAAGTTTCTTGAGAAAGTTTTTGTAAACCTATTTCGGCTAAACCCATTTTTTTTATTTCATTTGCGGAGAAACCAAATAGCTTTTTGGCAGCAGCATTAGCATCTAAAAATTTATTTTCTTCATAACTGAAAAGTAATACAGCCTGAGGGCTGCTTCGAAAAAGGGTTTCATACTTTAGTTTTGAATTTTTAATGTCTAAACGACTTTTCCTTAATTCTAATAGTGCAACAACCTGATTTGCTAAGTTCTTTAAAGCTCTTTTTTGATAATCGTTTATCTTTTTTTCTTTATTATCAACCACACATAATGTACCTATTGGATTTCCCCGGGGAGTAATTAAAGGAACTCCGGCATAAAATACAAAATTTGGCTTTCCGGTAACTAAAGGGTTGTTTTTGAATCGGTTGTCTTTTCTTGCATTTAAAACGATGAAAATATCATCAGGGCTTTTTACTGCATGTTTGCAAAAAGAATGTTCAATGGGTGTTTCATTTATATCTATTCCATAGCCGGACTTAAAAAATTGTCTTTCAGTATCAAGTAAACTAACAAAGGAAATAGGTACATTACAAATATGCGCGATCAACTCAGTTATGTTATCATACTCTTTTTCAGGCAAAGTGTCTAGTATATTATATGCCTGCAAAGTGTTTCTACTTTGAATGTATGTATTAGTTCTAGTCATTTTTAAAGAAGTTATCTCAAACCAATTATTAAAGTTAGTCATTTTACACAATATATAAATTAAAAGTTTAAAAAATTGAAATTGTTTTTTAGGATTATACTAATTTTCTAAATATTTTCTATAGCTATTCTTTGTGTTTCTTGCTTTTTTGAAAATCGATAATTCTGTTTTACTTTTAAGAAAGTTTTTCAAATAAAAAGTATAGCTTGTATTGCATAATAGATATTGAAACGACCGGTGGGAATCATAGTACAGGAAAAATAACCGAAATTGCTGTTTATAAACACGATGGCCAAAAAATTATTGATGAGTTTATAAGTCTGGTAAATCCGGAGACGGAAATTCCAAGATATATAAGTTTTTTGACCGGCATTACTGAGGAAATGGTTGCCGATGCACCGAGGTTTTTTGAAATAGCCAAGCAGATAGTTGAAATTACCGAGGGGAATATTTTTGTTGCTCATAATGTTAATTATGATTACAGTTTTATTTGCAAGGAATTTAAAGAACTCGGTTATGTGTTTTCAAGGGAAAAGATATGCACAGTTAGAAAAAGCAGACAGCTATTTCCCGGTTTACCCTCTTACTCTTTAGGTAAATTATGCTCCAGTCTTGGAATTTCTGTACACGACAGACATAGGGCGGCCGGTGATGCATTGGCTACCGTTGCACTATTTGAAAAGCTTTTAAAGCTTGAGCCGAAGATGAAGACTCAAACTGTCACTTCTTATAAGTATTTCTCGGGCTTAGAATCAAAAACTTATTATCAGGAAATTAATCACTTACCGGAAAAAACAGGTATTTATTATTTTCGGAATGAGAAGGATGAGATTATTTATATCGGCAAGAGCAAAAACATTAAAAAAAGAGTTTTAACTCATTTGAGGCTCAGCAAATCTGAGCGGACAATACTTATGCAACAGGAGATTCACTCAATAGATTATGAACTGACTGGCTCAGAGTTGGTATCTCTGATAAAGGAATCAGGAGAAATAAAAAGGTTTCAGCCCCGCTATAATCGTGCGCGAAGGAAAGAAAACTATCCCTTTGCCATATACAGTAGTGTTGATTTGTTTGGGTATATACATTTTACCTTTGGAAAAACCGATTCAGCGAAAAAGCCAATAGCATTATTTGCTTCTAAAATGGAGGCCGGGAAAAGAATGTTGCAATTATGTGAAGCTTTTGAACTTTGTTACGGACTTTGCGGAGTGGGCGATTGCAGTAAGAGTTGCATTCACTTTTCAATGGGTAATTGTTTGGGTGCCATGAAACAAAAAGAAAAGTCTGAAAGCTATAACCGCCGTGCAGAAAAGCTAATTGCTACACTTGAATATGATTTGCCGGATGCTGTGCTTATTGATAAAGGAAGATCGGAGGAGGAAATGAGTTGTGTTTTAGTTGAAAATGGAGTTTTTAAAGGTTATGGTTATGCGGATAAAAACTATGTAAGGAGTATAGAAGATTTGCGGGATTGCATTCAGCTGATGGAAGAAAACAGAGATATAAAAAGCATTTTGAAACACTTTATCAGTAAAAACAAAGTTGAAAAAATAATTCCTTTGAATGATATGACTACTTTGTAGTGGTTGGGAGGGATAAAAGTGTCTTATATCTCACAGGCCTGTTTTGTGCAATGGGTCACCCAAAATCAAGATTTTTTACAAGTTAGCGACAACTTCTTCAAAGTCAATCGTAGATAAAATGGCTTCTAATTTACGTACATACTTTCTTTTTCTAACTGCCGGAGCATAAACAAAGCCATCTACCATATAAATTTTGTTTTTGGACTCATCAAACCAGGTATAGTTTAAAAATGGACCGCCCATAAAATCATTTTCCATGCGCCAAAGCCCTCTGGTAACCATTATATTTTTATTATTGATTTGAATTTCCGTTTCAAAATGTCGGAGGTTATGCTCAGTTTTCATGAAAGCTCCCGGGGTGGGGGTTTCGACAAATTTACCTAACTCATCACGCAGATGAATTCCCGGATTTCGCCCTAATGTGTCCCGGGATACGTCTTTTCCATAAATAAATAAATGCATGCTTGCATCATCTATGTCTCTACGCAACCAGTAATAGGATTGTTCATCGGTTTTAGCAGTTAGAAATTCCCCGGGAATCTGCATTTTTATACCGGTATTTTTGTGAATATCATTCATTAAACGAGGTTGTTTTTCTTTAAAGAAAGTCAATGCCCGGTATCTTTTTAGCTCATGCTCCTGAATTAGGGAAATAATATTATCTGCCTGATTTTCCATAAGTTCTGCAAGAGTTTCTCTGTTTTTTGGAAAGAAAAATAAAACCAATTGAGGCTTTGCCCAGACTTCCCGCTTAAAAAAGTACAAAAAGTCGGGATTTTCTAAAATATTACTGCTATTGCTTTCAGAAATGTTTCTGCGGATAAACTGAGCCATTTCTGTATTTTCATCCTGAGTGGCAATGAAAACTATATTTCTAATTCGTCTGAATAAATTACTAAACTCATCATAGCTCACATGTCGCATGTCAAAAACAGGTTCTATCTGCGGCAAACCAATAAAATCCCGTTTAAACACAGCCTCAGCAACTTCCTTATGATTCATTGCCCACGCTCTGCTGTCTGCTATAACCAAAATTTCATCATTCGATCCGTGAGCCGGAGGCAGCATTCCCAATCTGCTTGCCTCATCTTCTTCACAGGCAACCATAAGTATAATCAAACTGCAAAACAGACTGAGTCGAAAGATATTTTGAATAGGTTTTGTTTTTTCTAAAAATGAATTCATTTTATATTCTTTAATAAGGTAAACGGAAATTTTATTTAAAAATGTATATTAAGATATTTTACTCCAGTCGATTTCCTGCTCCCGATAAGTTTTAGATATAACCCATCTTATCGTTTGATTACTTTTATCTTTCAATAAAGGATCTTTTTCCATAATTATTTCTGCCATGTCTCTGGCTGTTTTCAGAATCGGATAATCTTCAGAAAGATTTACCTGTATCCATGAGGCCGCACCGCTTTGCCGGGTTCCATCTAAATCTCCACCGCCTCTCAACTCCAGGTCTGCTTCTGCAATTTTAAAGCCATCTGTAGTTTGAGTCATTGTTTGAATTCGTTTCCTGGCATCCTGAGATAAGTCATCTTTAGTCATTAAAATACAGTATGATTTTTCTGCTCCCCGACCGACTCTTCCCCTTAGCTGATGCAGCTGTGAAAGTCCAAAACGCTCAGCACTTTCAATTACCATAACACTGGCATTAGGCACATTTACACCTACTTCAATTACTGTCGTGGCTACCAGAATTTGGGAATGTCCTTCTGCAAAACGTTTCATTTCGTAATCTTTGGTTTCCGCTTTCATTTGACCATGTATTATACCTACCTGATACTCCGGAAGTGGAAATGCGCGACTGATGCTTTCAAACCCATCTTCTAAATCTTTATAATCCATTTTTTCCGACTCTTTAATTAACGGATATACCACGTAAATTTGCCGGCCTTTTTCAATTTCTCTTTTCATAAATCCGAAAAGTTTCAAACGTTCCCCATCAGTTGCATGAAAAGTGCTGATTTCTTTCCGACCGGGTGGTAGTTCGTCTATCATGGATACATCCAGCTCGCCATACTGTGTTAAAGCAAGTGTACGGGGAATGGGTGTGGCAGTCATTACCAAAATATGAGGCGGAGGATCATTTTTTCTCCAGAGTTTTGCTCTTTGTGCAACTCCAAAGCGGTGTTGTTCATCTATAACAACCAGTCCCAGGTTTTTAAAAATTACGCTGTCTTCAATTAAAGCGTGCGTGCCTATGAGTAAATCGATATCACCATTTTCCAGAAGCGTTTTTATCTGCTTTTTTTCTTTGCTTTTAGTGCTGCCGGTAAGCACCACTGTTTTAAGTGGCAATCCTTTTAAAAATTCCTGCAGGCTTAAAAAGTGTTGCTTAGCCAGTATTTCTGTTGGAGCCATTATGCAGCTTTGATATCCGTTGTCAATTGCAATGAGCATGACCATTAGGGCTACCAATGTTTTGCCGCTTCCCACATCTCCCTGCAAAAGCCTGTTCATCTGTTGACCGGTAAGAAAATCTTTTCGAATTTCTTTTATGACTCTTTTTTGAGCATTTGTTAGTTCAAAAGGCAGATTATTCTCATAAAATTGATTAAAAGTATCACCCAATTCTTTAAAAACATGCCCTTTAAAATGTACTTTTCTTATGTGTTTTGAAAAAAGAGACCGAAATTGATTGTAAAACAATTCTTCATACTTCAGCCTTTTTGTAGCTCTTTCAGCGAGGGATAAGTCAGTTGGAAAGTGCTTATGTTTTAACGCTTCATACTTATTAGGTAAGTTGAATTTTTGAATCATATATTCGGGGAGAGTCTCTAAAATATCATTTTGGTTTACATTTTCAAAAATCGTTTTTATCAGAACTTCAATTTGTTTAGAGTCCAGACCATGTCGTTTCATTTTGTCTGTGGTGTTATAAACCGGTTGCCAGATTGATTTGGGTGTTTGGTTTTGCAAGTCTGTTTCGACTTCCGGGTGTGCGACACTGACTTTACCCTTAAAAACATTCGGCTTCCCAAAAAAAGCATAATTCGTACCGGGTTTTAATTTTCCGGCCCACCATTTCACTCCTTTAAACCAAAGCAGCTCAGCCTGACCGCTGCCATCACTCACTATAGCGGAGAGTCTTTGTTTACGACCCATTCCAATAACATTCATTTGAACTATCTGACCTTTAAACTGAACGGGATGCTGCAAGCCGGACAGCTCTCTGATGCTGTAATATCTGGTTTTGTCAATATATTTATAGGGAAAGTAAAAAAGCAGATCTTCAAAGGAAAAGACTTGAATTTCTTTTTTTAAAATATCTGCTTTATGCGGGCCTACTCCCTTGAGGTATTCGATAGAACTTTGCAGATTTTTAGAAACAAACCCTTTCATTTAATTTTTTTAAATCTATCAAAGTTATTAAAACCTTTGTGGCATAGAAGAAAAACTTTTAAAAAAGAATAGTAATTTCATTAAAAAAAATTACTTTTGTGTTCCGTTTCAAGGGCCCATAGCTCAGTTGGTTAGAGCAGCGGACTCATAATCCGTTGGTCCCAGGTTCGAGTCCTGGTGGGCCCACTTTTTTTTCAAAAACTCCTTCTTCAAGAAACGAATCCTTACTAAGAGAAAAAGCATTAAAAAGTGGAAAGGGAAGAGCGTGGATAAAAGATAATTTA
>REEL01000120.1 GCA_007695095.1 Chitinophagaceae bacterium
AAAAGCGAAAAAACGCACCCGATAAGTTTTGTTTTCATAGGCTGAACTACTAAAACGCAAAACTGCTTTTCTTCAGCTTAAAAAGACCTTAAAAGGGATAAAAATTTGCTTAAAGGGGGGGATTTTTTACTTTCGTCTAAGTTCGTCAAGTCGTTTCTGTGATTTTTCAAGTATGTCTTTGTCGAATAGAACTTGATATTTTTTTTTGAGAATGATGCTCTCAAAACTAATGTCAAGCCTGTTTATTTCCCATAATTTTAAAAGACCTGAATGTAATTTGTCGGTACCAACGCTTATAAGCCTGCTTGCACCACCAATTGCACCATAATTATGGATATATGAAATTACATTCGTTGAGTTAATTTTTGCACCTAAGTCATTAGCTTCCTTAATGGTGTCTATAAACTCCTTTTCTAATTCTTCTTCAAGTTTTATAAATTCTTCTTCCTTAGTTTCAGCAGTCAAATTGTCGTTACTTAAAAGTTTTAATTTGTCATATTGAGTTACGATTTTTTTTAAGTTGTCAAAACGAATAGTGAATTGCTTTATTAGTTGGCTATCTTCACTTTGTATAATAAACTCGTGATTGTAAAATTCTGCTGAGTTAGTCCAGTTGTATGAACCTGCAATTACTTTTGAGTTATCAAAAATTGCAAATTTGTCGTGCAAGAACTTACCGGTTTTGGTTGGCACAATATATACTTGCCCGCCTCTTTCAATGAACTTATCATAAGTCAGTCTCTGATTTTCAAAATGGTCGCTGATTATAATTTCAACTTTACAACCACTATCTAATTTGTCAATAAGTTGTCCAAGCAAGTCTTTACTTGTAAGCCAAGCAACTGAAACTAAAATACTGTCTTTCGATTGATCAATATTTTTCTGAATCTTCTTTCTTATATCGTTGAATGATGCTGTTGTCATAAAGTTACCGCTTACTATTTATAGGTCAATAAAGCCAATGATAATTTAAAAATCTCTTAACCTTTGTATGTTTTTATATCACACCAAATATAGCTTTTTTTTCACAAATCATGGAAGGGGGATATTAAGCCTAAAAAGGATAAATGTGGAGGTAGGTGGAGTTTGTGGTTGGTGAAAAAAATCCATAGCTGAATAATTATCAAAACTTGCAAAAAATGAAAGTTTTGATAATGTTGGAGAGATGTCAAATAATTGCTTGAAGGTCTTCGATTTTTCTGTTAAAGCTTCTGCTGTCTCTGATTTCTTTAGTGATCTTTTCAGCATCTTCTGATTTGTCCCAAGCACCAAAAGCCTTTTCAAAAGTTTTACTTTTGAATTTAAGGTCAGATTTGATAGATTTTGTCAGCTTTGAAATAAGATCAAGCTTGCTTTTTGGATCTAAATTTTTAAGCAACTCTAAGTATCCATCTATTAGTCTGTTATTGAAGTCTGCTGTTTTCATAGTTACAAATATACAAATATTTTACCGTTTTTCTTATCAGTTCCAGTCCATTAATACTACTGAAATAGCATTTGCCACAAATTATTTATATCCAATCAAAAATGATAACAAAACTACGGCTGAACTAATTCCAGCATAGGAATCATTAAAACCATAAAAGTTGATTAAATTTTACAGCCATAATGGTACAGATTAGGGAGTTTATTGCATTATTTGTACCAAATCAATCCAAAGTCTTAGCTGATATACGTGAAATTGAAAGCAACTTAAGTTTTCCCCGCCGTGGTTGTGTGTTATCACCAACCTCAAATCTATTATACGGCTAATATTCTGCTAACAAAGATTCATAAGGTATTCTTAATTTCTTATGCAGTAGCCTTATCATGTTTAAAGACAGCTTTCTCTTTCGATTCAAAATTTCTGACACCCTGCTTTTGTATCCAATCACTTCTGCTAAGTCTTTATTACTCATATTCATTTGTTCCATTCGAAATCTAATAGCCTCAATAGGATCCGGTGCGTCTATTGGATAACGTTCATCTTCATATTTTTCAATCAGAAGGGTTAATAGTTCGGCTTCATCACCTTCTTTAGAATGAACAGGTGCATCGAAAATTTCATCAAGCCTCGCTAATGCCTTTTTGTATTCTTGTTCAGTTTTTATTACTTTAATTTTCATGTCTTAAATATTTTTAGCGTCAATACTATCATACTGTTTATGTGTTCCAATAAATCTTATGAAAACCCACTGTCTTTCATAGTTTATTTTAACAATCAGGCGGTATTTGTTCCCGCAAATATCAAATACCACTCGGTTTTCTCCAACAATGCTTGCTTTTGCATATTCTCTTTTGATGTCATTGGGAGAAGTCCAGTTTGCATTTGATGCTTCTTTATACCAAGTTTTCAATTGCTGCTCTGAATCATTGTATTTCCCCCAAAAATCTCTCAATATCTTCTTCGCAATTACTCTCATTATATAGAAGTTATACAACAAAAATAACAAAAAAGTTACCAAATTGGTAACTTTTTTTTAAAAAAAAGCTATAGAAATTTTCTACAAAGCGTGGTAAATTTTACGGTTATAAGCTGTAGTCTGTAATATTTTGAATCTTTCCTGAGTGCAGTTGATAAAAAAAACCAGGAACAAACACTTTACCCCCCCTTCAAACCCTAAACCTCAACTCAAAAACATTGACATTTTCATCCGGATTATGGTAGGAAATGGAAGCTTTATTCAATTCCATAATTTTTCGGGTTAATACTAATCCCAAACCAAAACCGGTTTTGTCCTTGCTGTTTTTTCCTCTGAAAAAATAATTAAATAATAGCTTTTCTTCTTCTTCAGAAATTGGGCTGCCCTGATTTATGATTTGTATCTTAAGTTCACTTTCTGATAAACAGTCTATTTTTATTTCTGCTTTTGCATTGTTGCTGTAAGTGGTGCAATTGTATAATAGATTCTGAAATGCTTGTCTGATAAGGATTTGATTAAGGTTTAACAAAAGCTTGCTTTCATTAAAGTCCTCCGGGATATAATTTATCTCAAATCGAAAATCCGGAAAGATAATATTCAACTCTTCTATCACATCAAAAATAATTTCATCAACTCTTACTTTTTGCATCTGAATCTCCTGCCCGGATTCAATTTTTGAAATCTCAAGTAACACATGTATGATATTGCCTAAAGATTTTGCTTTGATAATTTGATTTTGAATGGCCGGTCGGGCATCTTCAATAGTATCTGACTGCATGATTTTTTCAAGTTCTGAGACGATTACAGCTATGGGCGTTTTCAACTGATGAGAAATGTGATGGATGGTATGCTTTTGAAAAGAAAAAGCCTCGTTTGTCCTTTTCAGCAACTCATTGAAGCGTTCGGTTAGTTGCCTGATTTCGTAGGAGGAAGTTTCTAAAATCAATTTCGATGGCTCACTTCCCGGTTCATAATTATTGAGCTCTTCGGTAAGTGCTGTAATAGGCTTTGACAGTTTATTTGAAAGAAACTGAGATACAAAAATCACGGTGATGACTATGAATAAAAATATACCGGCTAAAACATTTCTCAAAAAAAACATTTTGGTAAAACCAAAGTCATCATAAGCCTTACTAATGGCATAATAGCTTTTTCCGTTTTTTACGGTATGCGTTCCTATGATATCATACTTACCTTCTTTTGATTTGTACCATTCGTTTTGTGGTGATAATTGACTTAAAATATTTTCAATATCCGGGCTTGGAATGTCTTCTTTACTGATATAGATGAGTTCTTTTTTTTCATTAAAAATTAAAAGTTTTTCATCATAAAAATCATATACAGTAAGAATATCCATGGTTTCCTGTATATCTTCATCGTCTTGTTTTACCTCTGTCAAAAGCTGCAAAGTCGTAATAATTCGTTCGTTTTGCTGCTGTAAAAACTCCTCTTCTCTGTAATCTGAAAACAAAAAATAGATAATGGTAAATGAAATTGCCGTAAGCACAATTACCGTTGTTGAAAAATAGACCAGTATTTTATTTCTAATTTTCATTTGTTTGAGTGTGGTTTTGTTTTTGCCATGAAATGCCGGAGTATTAGATTACTTGAATTAGTAACTATTCGGATTATCATTTATTTTCCCTTTTTCAACAATGAAACAATAGTATTTGATTAAAAATCATAAATATTAACAATGGAATGTATTTTTCACTTCACATCCAAATAATACCCATAACCCACTTTAGTTTTAATAGTGTTTTTGTCAAAAGGTTTATCAATTTTTTTACGTAAAAAATTCACATATACTTCAATAGTATTTGTATTTGCACCAAAAGATCTTCCCCAAATTTCTTTAATCAAATCTCCTTTAGAGATAATCTCCCCCTTATTTTCCATTAAGCGAAGCAGGATTTGATATTCCCTGGGCGTCAGTGTAATTTCTTTTCCCTGTCTGAATACTTTTTTTCGTGCATCATCAATGCTTATGTCATCGGCAACCAAAACAGACCTCTGAGCGTTTGCATTTGTGATTTTTTTTGACCGTTTCAACAGAGAATTAACTCTCATAATTAATTCCCGCATATAAAAAGGCTTTGTAAGGTAATCATCGGCGCCGCAATCAAAACCCTGTACCTTGTCTTCCAGCTCTCCAAAAGCTGTCAACATGATTACCGGTGTAGAAGTATTGTACGTTCTAAAGTCCTTACATAAGTCATAGCCGTTTTTGCCGGGCAGGTTAATATCCATAATCACACAATCAAAACTGTTTTTTTTCAGCATCCGCTCAGCAAGCAGGCCATCATAAACAAGCTCTATATGCATATTTTCTCCACTCAGGGCTTCCTGAATGTTTTGACTGAGTGTGTGATCATCTTCTATTAACAGAACATTCATAATAGCACAAAGATAAAAATAAGAGGATATTGATTTGAAAAAGGTCAGTAAGTAAATTTCCTTCCTAACAGATTATGCAATTAGTGAGCAGTAATTTATAAAGACACTTTTCTGAATTACTTTCTGCTTCCCTCACTTTGCTTATCTTCGTTTTTTAATACCTTAGTCTACTTTTTTAAAAAAAGCTTTTAGTAAAATAAAATTGTATGAATTGGAATAACTGCTTTTCTATGCGCAGGTTTGGATATGACACGCCCTCAGCAGAAATCAGAACGGAGTTTGAAAGGGATTGGGATCGAATCATTTTTTCAAGCCCCTTTAGAAGGCTTCAGAATAAAACACAGGTCTTTCCCCTGCCGGAAGAAATTTTTGTCCATAACAGATTAACCCATTCCCTTGAAGTGGCCAGCGTAGGCAGGTCTCTGGGGAAAATGGTCGGAGAAAAGTTGATTAATTTGAAAGAAATACAATTGGAAAAAAAAGCCGCTATTTTTTACAAAGAAGATCTCAAACATGTCATCGCATCTGCATGTCTGGCTCATGATTTAGGAAATCCGGCTTTTGGCCATTCAGGAGAAGAAGCGATTTCAAAATATTTTAAAAACAGAGAAACCGGCAATCCGGCAGATATAGCGTTTAAAGCACAATTTACAAAACAGGAATGGCATGATCTGACTAATTTCGAAGGAAATGCCAATGCCCTGAGAATTTTGACCTTACAACAAAATGGCAGATTGAAAGGTGGTTTCAGGTTGACATACAGCACACTTGCATCTATCATTAAATATCCATGCGAATCTTCTGCTTCTTTAGGCAAAAAAGGACCAAAACACAGAAATAAATACGGCTACTTCAAAATTGATGAAGAAACTTTTTTGGATATAGCTAAGGAAATGAAAATGTTTAGGGATGAATCGGCTTCTGAAATTGTTTATAAACGCCACCCATTTGTATATCTGGTAGAAGCAGCTGACGATATTTGCTACAACATTATTGATTTGGAAGATGCGCACCGCTTAAACATCATGTCTTTTGAAGAGGTTAGCGAATTGCTGATGCAAATCATCAAACAGGATGAAAAGGATTTACAAAAAGTAGAAAAAACGGTTGAAGAGTTAAAGTCAGATACCAACGAGGCTGTTGCCTATTTGAGAGCAAAAGCTATTAATACGCTTGCCGTAAAATGTGCAGAAGCTTTTATTCAACATAAAGAAGAAATCATAAAAGGGGAATTAGATGCTGCTTTGATAGACTGCATTCCGGGTTTGCAGGCAGCCTTAAAAGAAATATCAGATGTTTCTGTAAAAAAGATTTACAATTACAGGGAAGTTGTCAAAATAGAAATTGCCGGTTTCAGAATTATGTCCGGATTGGTGAAAGATTTTGTTGAAGCCGCTTTAACACCGGTAAAAAGCAGAAGTAAAGAACACCATAAAATACTTGAATTACTCCCAAAACAATTCACCTTTGATGAATCGGGCTCGCCCTACACTAAAGTTATGCATATGATAGACTTCATTGCAGGCATGACCGATATTTACGCATTAAAATTATATCGTAATTTGCGTGGAATTGAGATGTAAATTCAAGTAAATACTTGAGACTCAGTAAAAGGCTTTAAAAATTTAAAAAAACGACGACTCGTTTAAACTAATCATCTTTGTTAGAGCTGTTCAAAGTCCAAATTACTACACCGGCAATTGTAACTACACTAACGGCCAACAATGTAAGGTTTAGATTTCTTTGAATAGTTTTTGCTTTGTCAAGATAGTTTGAGCCAATACCCTGATCGGCTATGAAACCTTCTACTTTTTTTAATCTTTTTTCAATTTGATCTTTTGCTTGTTGCTTCAAATCCATAATTTATTTTTTTAAATAATTAAATAATTCATACTACTTGTTAACAAGCATTTTCATTGATTGTTTAGTTTTTTTCTGTTTATTTGAATTGTATCTCATAAGAAGGTGGAAACTACCTCTTGCAGTAAAAACTTACATTAACTTTATGATTCCTTTAATGATTCGATTTTATGCATCATTAATCGGGCAATATTTCCGGCTCTTAATTTAGCTTCATTGGCCACTTTACCTTCAAATAATTGATCAATAGTTGTATTAAATAGCAATAACCACTCCTCAAACTCAACTTCTGTCATTGGTGTCAGTTTGCTCAATGCAATATGTTTGATCATAGGATTTCCGGTAAAACTCTGTTCTCCCAATAAAATACTTGCCCAAAAAGAATACATCTTTGGTAAATGCTCTTCCCAGTCTATTTTGGCAACATCCTTGAAAATGTATCCCAGTTTTTTATTTTCTTTTACCGATTGGTAAAAAGTATCAACCAACAATACAACATCTTCTCTGGTTTCTATATCTTTCATATTTGTTTTTTTGGTAAAAGTGTTTTGAGAACTGGCTATTAATTATTTGCAATACACCTTTAATTAAAGCAAGTAATTAAACACAAAACGACTATACATTTTATTTATTAGAAAATAAATCAGTAAAGTGGGATTATTATAAAAGTAAAAAATAGAGTAAAAAGTATTTTAACACCATCTTACCAAACTACTATCGTTTTTTAGACATATCTTTTAATCGTTTTAGTCTTTCCGGTTCATTATTTTGAAGGTATTGGTCTTGACTTAAAATTTCATAAGCTAAGCCAAAATGAGTTGCAGCTTCTTTTTCCTTTCTTAGCAGCTGTTCTGTGTAATGGGTCACCCAAAATCAATAATTTTTGTCCGTTAGTGTTGATTATTAATATAGGAATTTTGGGAATCGAAGTTGTTCACAAAACAAATGAAACATATTAACGAGTAAGATGGATTTCTAAAGATTTATTGTATTTTGAAGTATAAATTGGTGAAGTAAATTATTGAAATACAATTAGTGTATGGTTTAACTTGAATTTAATTCTCATCTAGTTTGAATAATTGAATTAATAGAACATTCGAACAATCGAATAGTGAAGTAAAAAGAGCAGAATCAAAAGTTAATTTCAATAACGTTCTAATTTCTGATTTCTTCATTCAGATGTTCAATTGTTCAAGTCAACCATTCTCTTTGTACAATGGGTCCCCCAAATAAAGATTTTCTATCCGTATAGCACTTATTATCAATATATGAATTTGGGGCGTCGACGCCGCACACTAAACAGGAAACTACTATCGTTTTTTAGACATATCTTTTAATCGTTTTAGTCTTTCCGGTTCATTATTTTGAAGGTATTGGTCTTGACTTAAAATTTCATAAGCTAAGCCAAAATGAGTTGCAGCTTCTTTTTCCTTTCTTAGCAGAAACAGGTTCTCCCCCATTTCTTCATGCACATAACCATCAGGTGGAAGATCTTTTTCTTTTAATTCTTTAATCAGTTCCTGATGAATTTTTATGGCTTCTTCCGGGCGATTAAGTGACCTTAAAGTTCTGCCTACAGCCCATTTTGCAACTATAATACCTGAAGCATCATTTTGTTCTTTTCGCCATTCAAGTCCTTTTTCGAAGTACTCCAGAGCTTCATGGTAATGCTCCATATCATGAAATGACCAGGCAACATTATTATACAAAGCTCCCAGCCATTTACGGGTTCTCTCCTCTTCACTTTGTTCAGCTGTTTCAATTGCTATAAAGTTCCATTCAAGTTGGGCATCTTTAGTTTCAGCTATTCCCAACATATGTGCCGCATCAACAGCATAATATTCATGATTGTTCCCAATTGCGATCTCATAAGCCTTCACAAAGCATTCAATAGCCTCTTCTTTTTGGCCTTCACTATTATAGGTTCGCCCTCTTTCTAACCAATGGCGCACTGTAGGTAAAGTCATATCTTCAGTCAAATTACTATGTGCATAATCCAATAAAGCATGGGCATTGTCAAACTTATGCTGAAGTGATTGAGTTCTGGCTATCTGCGTATGCAACATTACATAATAAGCCATATCATCCATCTCCCGGGCAAGTGGAATGAGTTTTCGGAATGCGGCTTCCGTTTCAGCAGGTTTACTGTAATCCCACAATTCATCTATGTCCGGCAATTCGCCATTATTAGAATTGTCCATATCAAAAAGTAAAAAAGTAAGCAGTAATGTAAAAATCATAGTTAAAAAGTTCTTACGAAATTAATAAAATCAAACGGAATTTAAAGCTTAGTTTAAAAGAATAAAAACAAGAATAAATTATAAAAAGCTTTACTGTAAGCTTTGTTATAGATTTATTAACATACTTTTTGCTGTAGTTTAATTATTTTCAAATTACTTTTACAACTTTTAAAAAAGTATTAAATTCGGACATTGTATAAGATTACTAAAAAGGACTTTCATAAATGAATATCAGAATAATTTCAGCTATTTTCATGCTGCTTGCACTCCCCTGTTTTTTATTTTCTCAAAACATTCAAACAAAACTGGACGCTCTAAGTCAGGAGTATCAACAACTTAGTCGTCAAAAAGACAGTCTGAATACGAAAATAGAAGCGCTCAAACTGAACAGGATTATTGAAAAAATTCACGAAAGAGGACTTCCTGAAATAAATGAAGGTGAAGAGTACATTTGTCATTCAGCCATGTGTATTCTATTTTCAGAGGAACATTCTTTAGCCAAGTGGGTCGTTCACATACTTACAGGTGACATTGCAGAAGGCCGTGTCGGCAGATCAAATGATTTTAGGGCTGACCCGAAAATTTCCAATACCGGTGTACAGGAAGACTATTTTTTAATGTTTGAAAGAAATGACGGCAGCATTCGATATGATGGTTTTGGCTATGATCGCGGGCATTTAGCTCCATCAGCTGATTTTCGCTGGTCAGCAAAAGCCCTTTCTGAATCGTATTACTATTCCAATATTACACCTCAAACACCGGAGTTTAACCGTGAAAAATGGACGGAGATTGAGAGTTTCCTCAGAGATTATGTAACAAACAATCCTGAAAATGAGCTTTATATAGTAACCGCACCTGTTTTGGAAGATGATTTACCCCGTTTAGAAAGAGGTGTTAATAAATTGCCTATACCCGAATATCACTACAAGATAGCCATGGATTATGATGAAAAAATCGGAATTGCTTTTTTAGTACCTCAGGAAGATTTAATACACCCGATTGAATGGTATGCCGTAACTATAGATTCTATCGAAAGCCTAACGGGTATTAACTTTTTCGCTTCACTGACAGCTGAAGAAGAGGAATTGATAGAATCTCAATTTGATATTTCTAAATGGTATCCCGAAGGCGAACAAAGAGATATAATGCCGCTTAGAGCTGAGCAATTACCCAGAGGAGCTGTAAACACTATTGATGCCAAAACAAGAGTAAATCATTCCAGAAATACACAAGTTTGTGGTACTATCGTAAGCAGTCATCGTTCCGGTAACGGCAATATTTTTTTAAACCTGGACCGAAGATTTCCCAATCAGATATTTTCAGTAACTATCTGGGCAAGAGATGTAGTAAACTTTGATTACGAGCCGGAAATTTACTTAAAAGATAAGACCCTATGCTTTTTAGGTAGAGTAACTGAAAGTCAGGGTGTGCCGGGCATGCATTTATCTACACCAAAAAGAATTATGTTCATGGAATAAGCGAGATTTGTTTTTTGCTAAAATTCTAAAACCGGCAAATTTCTTAACTTTTTTAAAAATGGAATCTGCGATGAACCATATTTAGGCGTAATCCTGCTCCTACATAGAGTTCATTTATTGTTTCCTGATTTTCTATAGCACTGCTGCGGGCAATAAGCTGCAAATCTGCAAAAAAGTTATGTCTGATCTGGTAAGAAACTTTTGCATCCAATAAAAAACCATTTTCTCTCAATCCCTGAAGGGTTTCATTATCAAACTCCTGCTCTACAAGGTTAGCATTCGTAGCCCGGAAAATATCGCTTCCCCAATGCTCACCATCGCTATCAAGCCCTCTTCTCCAGCTAAACATATGTGTAGTGACCGAAAATCGCGGATGTGGCCTGTAATGGATAATTCCTACTATTTCATCGAAGTTTGCTCCTAAAGGATGAGCCAGCGCCTGATTATAATGGGTAAAAGAAGTGGCCGTATCCTGATGAGTAAACATATACGGACGAACATAATTGTATTCTAATTGCAAATCAAGATTAGGAATCGTAAAGGCATCCACATATTTTAAACCGGTCTGAAAAGCATACTTATTTGCCCACCAACCGGTACGATTTACCAGCTGACTGTAATTAAATTCATCTAAAGCAATTTGTCCGTAAAAGGAAAAACGCCTTAAAAAATCTACTCTGAACTCAGCACCGACTCTCACTTTATCAGGGCTTCCCAGGTCATGCTCTACAGCTCTGTACAAAATCACCGGATTTAAATACTGTAATTCATATCCGTTTCTACCGGTAAAGGTTACGGACTCAAACAATCCCAGCTCCAGCCAATGTGTCGGTTTAAAATGGAGATAATGAGCCGCCAAATACTTTTTATCTAATAATCGGTCTCCACCGCGTCTGTAAGTAGTTGTCATTTCAGCAAAAAGATTCTGATATCTGAATTTCCAAAAGCGACTGATTAAGCGCAAATGAAAGTATTGATTGGCATGGTCGGATAAAAGCAAGGAGCGGTAACCGTGTCCGATAAAATTTCTGCCATGCCCAAAAACTATGTCAATATGGTCTGCAACATTAAAATGCACATGTGCCGAAGGACTTAAAAAATCCACTCCGGTATCTTTAAAATTTTTATAAAACCCTTCTCCCGGCACAGCTTGTCCCTTGCGTATATGGTCACGAACATATTCCGGTCCCCGATATTGATTGTCCGTAATAAAAGAGTAAATACCTATTTTATCGGATAAACGGGCGGTCAATTCAAAACCTCTGGTATTTATAAAAAGATTATCTTCACTTCCACCCTGCTGAAAATAATGTATATAGTGAATAACCGGATTCACTTTCAAAAAATATGGCTCTTCATTTACAGAAAATAAAGCATCCGGACGTGTGTAAAATGTATTAAAAACAGACCTTTCACTTTCTATCAGTGTGTCTTCCACAAAATCATTGTGTTCTGCTATTTGATGCATCAGCCAAAAACGATCGGTTGCTGACAAGGACTCCTTATTTTGGTAAACGTGTGATAGCTGAGCAGCTAATTCCTTATTATTAAAAGGGTATAAACTGTTAGGTAGGTCAGGAATATCTTTTTTAAATTTAATTTGCCAGCGGTCATACAAATGATAAATATCTCTGTCTATAGGTTTATAAGTACTTTGCGCATAGCTAAATCCAAAAGCACAAATGAATAGAAATAAAAGCAGCTGTTTAGGTATTGACTTAAAAAGTTTCTTCACGATCAAATGATTTTAATTTTCGCATGACAAATAAAAGTACAAATAAAGCAGCTAATCCAATCAAAGTAAACTGAATAGCAGACGTATACTCCCCAAAAAGGAATTTTCCACTGCTGAACAAGACCATATAAGCAAAGATAACGGCTGATATCCAGGCTACAAATAGCCAGGGCAAATTCTTGCTGTCTGTTTTTGAATTTTCAGACACCCCTGACCACCAGCCTCCCGGTCTGACTTTATTATAAAATCTTTTCAACACAGACATATTTTCCGGAGGAGTTAAAAAAGTAAAACTCAACCAGGAAATAGTAGTCACTAAAATAATTATAAAAAAACTTCCCGGAAACATCAACCAGGGGTATGCCGCTTCAAAAAGCAGCGCTTTATCTTCACTGCTGACATCCGGTCCGGGATCAAAGGTGCTCTTTAAAACCAATGTAATAATTTTTAAAACTGCAAGTACTATAAATGGTGTAATCGTCGCTGAAAACTCACTCCAGACATTAATTCTCCACCAAAACCACCTTAGTATCAGTACCATTCCCAAACCTGCTCCACACTCAATTAAGAATGTCCAAACACCGGAAACTGAGTCCATAAACAGTGTCACAAAGAGAGCTGCTGCCATTAATATCCAGACAGCAATTTTAGAGAAATAAATATCTTTCGGACTTTCCTCACCGGGAGAAATAAAGCGCTTGTAAAAATCATTGATTACATAGCTGCTCCCCCAGTTCAATTGGGTAGAAATAGTACTCATATAAGCGGCTATAAAAGCCCCCAACATCAAGCCTTTCAATCCGGCAGGCATAAAATCAAGAATGGCTCTGACATAACCCTCCCTTTGTGTCTCGGGAGTAAGTTCCGGATAAATAATTAAAACACAAAGCCCTACGATAATCCATGGCCAGGGTCTTAAACAATAGTGCGCTAACTGAAAAAATAAAGTAGCAAAAATAGCATGCCTTTCATTTTTAGCACTCATCATGCGCTGAGCTATATATCCACCGCCCCCCGGCTCAGCACCCGGATACCAGCTGGCCCACCACTGAAACCCCATATAGGCTAAAAAACTTCCGGCGGTGATTGTTAAAACATTCACCTGTTCCATTGCTGTAGCTCCCCCAATAGATGGGAAAAACGAAAGCGTTCCTTCAAAATTTGTATTTAATTGTTCCCTTAAAGAAGCCAGCCCTCCAATTTCAGGTGAGTTAACAACAAATACAGCCAATAAAATGGATGCAGACATGGCAACTACAAACTGAACGGCATCTGTAACTGCTATACCTTTTAATCCCGCATAGCTGACATAAAAACTTACTGAAATCATTAAAAATGCTGTGGAAAGCAAGGCTTCCATTTTTGAAAGGTCGAAGAAAATTTCCAAAACAGTCATCATGGCCAGATTTACCCAACCCATAATGATGATATTTAAAAAAAGACCTAAGTACAAGGCTTTAAATCCTCTGAGCATGGCTGCTCCTTTTCCCCCGTATCTCAGTTCAATTAGCTCAACTTCTGTTAATACTTCGGCACGCCTCCAAAGTCTGGCAAAAAAGAAGGTAGTGAGCATACCTCCCATCAAAAAATTCCACCATAGCCAGTTTGCAGACACTCCTCCCGAACCGACCAATTCAGTAACCGCCAAAGGTGTATCGGCAGCAAAAGTAGTAGCTACCATAGAAATGCCGGCTAGCCACCAGGGTAAATTACGACCTCCCAGAAAATAAGCAGTTAATCCCTTTGAAGAAAACTTTCTATATGAAAGTCCTAAAGGAATGATAATCAGGAAAAATAAGGAGAGTATTAGCCAATCTATGCTTTCCAATGCCTGTAATTTAGTCGTAAAACTAACAAACTATCAGAAACAGCACCTAATTTGGAGAAAACAATTTTTAAAATTCATTAAGCGTATGTAAAATAATCTCTGCACATTCCTCTATATGTTCTCTGCTAATGGTCAAGGGAGGGGCAAAACGTATTTTATCACCGTGTGTAGGCTTGGCTAAAAGACCATTGTCTCTTAATTTTAAACAAATATTCCAGGCCGTATCTTTATCTTTGGAATCAATAACTATTGCGTTTAAAAGCCCTTTTCCACGCACATTCTTTAAAATCGGTGCGTTGCAGTTATAGAGTCTTTCTCTCAATAGATTTCCCATGGCCATAGCATTGTCAGCCAGATGTTCATCTTTAAGTACTTCCAAAGCTGTAACAGCAACTGCTACCCCCAAAGGGTTTCCTCCGTAAGTAGAACCATGCTGTCCCGGCTTAATAGTCAACATTATCTCATCATCTGCTAAAACAGCTGAAACCGGGAATACTCCACCGGTTAAGGCTTTACCAAGAATTAAAATATCGGGACGTACATCTTCATGATCGCAGCATAACATTTTACCTGTCCTGCTGAGACCGGTTTGAATTTCATCTGCTATAAAAAGTACATTGTGTTTTTTGCAAAGATTTGCTGCTGCTGAAAGGTATCCGTCATCCGGAACATTAACTCCTGCTTCGCCCTGTATAGGTTCCACTAAAAAGCCGGCTATATTACTATCTTGCAAAGCAGCTTCTAATGCTGCAATATTGTTATAAGGAATGATTTCAAATCCGGGCATTTTAGGGCCAAAACCTTCATAACTGGATGGGTCAGAGCTAAAAGAAATAACTCCGGTTGTGCGTCCATGGAAGTTTTCACTGCAAACGATAATTTTCGCTTTATTTTCCTGTATACCTTTTACTTCATAAGACCATTTTCTCGCAAGTTTTATTGCTGTTTCAACTGCTTCAACACCGGTATTCATTGGCAATACCTTATTATAACCAAAATAATTGGTGATATATTCCTCAAATCGACCTAACTGATCATTGTAAAAAGCTCTGGAAGTTAAGGTTAACTTTGATGCCTGCTCTATGAGAGTTTGAATAATCCTCGGATGGCAATGACCCTGATTTACAGCTGAATAAGCTGACAGAAAATCATAATAACGCTTTCCTTCCACATCCCACAAAAACACTCCTTCTCCCCGGCTCAAAACGACCGGTAAGGGATGATAGTTATGCGCTCCGTACTTTTCTTCGAGCTTTATTAAATCATTTGATGCTAAAACATTCATAAAAATTGTTTAAAGTTTGTCTCCTAATTGTTTTGACGTAAAGCCAAAAGGCATTAAATCACTGACCGAGCGAAAATAGTAATATCCTTCGTCTCCGGCAACTAACCAAAGACTGATTTTTTTTCCTTGACGAGCTTCATAGTCTATCAATGATTGTCTGCAAATTCCACAGGGTGCCGCAGGCCCGTTTGCCTTTGTTCTTTCTGACTGTATTGCAATAGCCAAATGATTAATTGCCATTCCCGGATGTAACGAGGAGATGGCTGAAAGTGTTGTTCTTTCTGCACATATTCCGGCAGGGAAAGAAGCGTTTTCCTGATTGGCGCCACTTATAATTTCTCCATTTTCCAATAACGCAGCACAGCCCACATTATATCCTGAATATGGAGCATAGGCTTTTTGAGTTGCAGATATTGCAGCATCTATGATTTCCCTGATTGATTCCGGAAGTTCATGATAAGCAGTAAAAATCTCATATTCTACACTAAATTTCTTTTTCATATTATTACCGCCAAATTTAGTAAAAAAACTACATACGCATCAGATATTAATAGTTTCGTTTTTTTACAGCTAACAAATAAATCTTACATTTGAAAAATAAATCTAAAAAAGCCTACACAAAATGACAGCGGATAAAAACATACTCGTTCTTGGTGCCGGTAAATCCAGTGGTATATTGATTAAGTATCTATTAGAGCATCTTTCTGAAATGGGCTACAAAACCATAGTTGCTGATTTAGACCTAAAAGCTGCTCAGGATAAAATTAAAAATAATCCAAACGGGAAGGCCGTTGAGTTATCTGCAAATGACTTTAATAAAATAACAGAACTGATTGATATTTCGGAAGTTATCATTTCTATGCTGCCCGCAACAATGCATCTGAAAATAGCCGAAATATGTCTTGATAAAAAGAAACATTTAGTTACCGCTTCTTACAAATCGCCCGAAATGGACAAGTTGGATGCCGCTTGTAAAGAAAAGGGACTTATATTTTTAAATGAATGTGGCTTAGACCCGGGAATAGACCATATGTCGGCCATGCAGGTCATCGATAAAATAAAGTCTGAGGGTGGTGAATTTAAAGGTTTTGAAACCTTTACCGGAGGTTTGTTGGCAAATGGACAAAACCCTAACCCGTGGAACTATAAGTTCACATGGAACCCTAAAAACGTAATTACCGGCGGTCAAGGTGTTGTCCACTTTATACAGGAAGGCAGGTTTAAGTATATTCCCTATCACCGGCTTTTTAACAGAACAGAAATTATCAAAATTCCCGGATACGGAGAGTTTGAAGGATATGCCAACCGAGATTCTTTAAAATACAGAGCTATTTACGGATTGGAAAATATACCTACTATCTACAGGGGAACTCTAAGAAGACCGGGTTTTTGCAAATCCTGGAATGTGTTTGTTCAGTTAGGCGCAACAGACGATACCTACGAAATGCAGGATGTTGAAAATATGACTCACCGGGATTTTATAAATTCTTTTTTAGCCTATAATCCCTATGATTCTGTAGAATTAAAATTAGCACATTATTTAAGATTAGAGCTGGATGGTGTTGAAATGCGGAATTTAAAATGGGTAGGAGTTTTTAAAGATACACCGGTAGGCTTAAAAAGCGGAACGCCGGCTAAAATTTTGCAACATATTTTAGAGAAAAAATGGACCCTTAATCCGGAAGATAAAGATATGATTGTAATGTGGCATAAATTTGATTACATCACTGAAGGAGTTAAACGACAAATGCAATCATCCTTAGTTATAGAAGGAAAAGATGCTGAAAATACAGCTATGGCCTTTACTGTCGGGATGCCGGTAGGTATAGCAACCAAGCTTATTTTACAAGGAAAAATTAAAGAAAAAGGAGTACAATTACCCATCAAACCGCATTGGTATAACCCTATACTGAAAGAACTTCAACAGCAAGGTCTGCATATGCAGGAATGGATGGTTGTTCCTCATCTCCAAAATGAAGATGATTTTTAATAAGGAAGATTGTCCACATTATAATGTTTATGAAATGACATACGGCAGACTATTAAATTACCTTATCTTTGGGATTTATTCATATTCTATAAATTGAGAATGGCCGATAAACTTAAGATAGGGATATTTTTCGGGGGAAGATCCAGAGAACGCGAAGTTTCTTTTGCCGGTGGACGCACTGTCTTTGATAATCTTGATAAATCTTTATTCGAAGCTGTACCTATTTTTGTAGACAGCTATAATAATTTCATACTACTTAACTGGCAGTATCTGTATAAAGGCAGTATTCGTGATTTTTATCCTCCTGTTGAATTTTTACCGGATTCACCCAATGCTTTTCAGATTTATGCAGACAGCCTGAATGCTGATAAAGAAACAGCTGTCAAAATGGCTAATAAATTGGGCACTGTTATTCCTGTAGAAAATTTATCAGAATCTATAGATTTTGCTTTTTTATGTCTCCACGGAAGTTTTGGAGAAGATGGTACTATACAAGGTTTGCTTGAATGGTGCAATATCCCCTATTCCGGTTCGGGAATTTTACCTTCTGCATTTGGGATGGATAAAGCCATTCAGAAAAAATGGATGCGTAACACAGAGTTTCTTTCAAAGCCTTTTTTAAATTTAAATCTTGAAAATTGGCAAAATCTTTCAGAAAAAGAAATAAATACACTCTATAAAAACACTTTAGATAAGCTTGGTAACCACTTTGTTATCAGGCCTTCCAGACAGGGTTCTTCTTTAGGAGTAAGCATATTAAAAGAAGCCGATATTCAGGAATTTACTAAGGCAGTGAATTATGCTTTTGGTCATATTACCATCACAAATACTTATTGGAACGGGCTCAGTGATTCCGCGAAAATTGATTTTGTAAGAAAGTCAGCTGATATACGGGAAGGCATTGGTTTTCCATTAAATGTAAACGGGAAAAGCATTTTTCATCCGGAAGAGTTGCTTGATGTTTTAAAAACACACTTTAGTAATAAAAATGCTGAAAACTGTTTATTGAGCTATTGGTATCCGGAAAGAGAAATCATATTGGAAAGTTTTATAAGCGGAAAAGAGTTTTCCTGCATCGTTTTGCGGGGACAGGATGGCAATGCTTTTGCACTCCCCCCTACAGAAATCCGAAAGAAAGACAATCTGTTTGATTACCGATCAAAATATCTCCCGGGTCTTTCCAGAAAAGTTACTCCTATTGAACTGAAAGCTGAATCTATAGAAAAAATTGAAGAAAACTGCTGTGCATTGTTTGATTACTTCAAATTTGAAGTATATGCGCGCATAGATGGATTTATAGATGATGAAGAAAATGTGTTCCTTAATGACCCGAATACAACCTCAGGCATGCTTCCATCTTCATTTTTCTTTCATCAGGCAGCTGAAATTGGGCTAAACCCATCTCAATTTTTAAGCTATATTATAGATACCTCTTTGCGGGAGTCTTACAAAAGAAATTACCTGCCAGGAAAAATAACAGAATTGAGAAAACGTCTTTCAGAAAAGCTTGAGATGAAAAAAAAGGACTTAAAACCCTTAAGGGTAGCTGTTATCATGGGTGGTTTTTCATCAGAAAGACACATCTCTGTAGAAAGTGGCAGAAATATATTTGAAAAACTTTCCGCTTCCGAGAAATATAGCCCGGTACCTGTTTTTTTAACCGGTAAAAGCGGAAAGCATGAACTCTATTTATTACCTGTAAATATCATGCTCAAAGACAATGCAGATGATATACGGGAAAATCTGGAACAGCCGAAAAAAAGCAAGTACATAGTTGAAAAAAGAAAAGCCGCCGGGCAGATAACGAATGTTTTTTCAAGCGGAGAAACCCACTTTGAACAAACGCCAATAAACTACAAAGAATTGGCTGAAATGGTTGATATGGTGTTTATAGCTTTGCATGGAAGACCGGGTGAAGACGGTGAAGTGCAGCAACAGCTTGAAAAATATAAAATCCCTTATAACGGCTCGGGTATAGAGTCTTCAAAGGTTACAATTAATAAGCACAAAACATTACAAATTCTCAGTCGGGAGGGTTTTCAAACGACACAACAGTTGTTAGTTAAGAAAAAAGATTGGGTTGCTAATAAAGAGCAAACATTGCAAAATTCAATGGCAAAACTTCCATTTCCTTTAATTGCAAAACCCGTTGACGATGGATGTAGCAGTGCAGTCATGCGCATTAGCAATAGCGAAGAGTTAGAAGCTTATGCAGAGCTGATTTTCAGGGGAGATAATTATCCTGAAGAAACAGCAAAAAAAATAGGCATTAAAATGTCGGATGAGTTTCCAAAAAAAGATGTTTTTTTAGCTGAAGCACTGATTGCCAAAAAACCGGATGATAAACTTTTTATGGAGATTACCTGCGGTTTGATGACTAATCTAAAAAATGGAAAGCTGAACTATGAAATTTTTGAACCTTCGGAAACTTTAGCCGGAAAATCAATTTTATCCCTTGAAGAAAAGTTTTTAGCCGGTGAGGGACAAAACATTACACCGGCACGCTTTCATCTTAGCGGAATGGATTACGACTATGTGGCAGGAAAAGTAAAAAATGACTTTGAAAAGGCTGCCCGAATTTTGAATATCGAAGGATATGCCCGTGTAGACGCATTTGTAAGAGTAACTGCCGGAGGTGAAGTACATACAATAATCATAGAATTTAACTCGTTACCGGGTATGACGCCGGCAACTTGTATTTTTCATCAGGCAGCTATTCAAAATTATACACCCTATGACTTTATTGATAATATATTAAATTATGCAGTTTCGAAACATAATTTCAAAGCTGGGCAGGTTTCTGCTCAGTAAGTTTTTTCTCATAAATCTGGTTTTAGCCATTTTGATTTTCATCACGGCTGTTTTGATGAGTGATTATTTATTAAAACGCTATACAAATCATGGTGAATCCATTACTGTCCCTGATTTACACAGCCTTACCATTGATGAAGCTGAAGGTCGGCTAAGGAATCTTAATTTAAGATTTGAAGTACTTGACTCTGCCTATGATGCAAACCTACCACCATTTGCTATATTAGATCAGGTTCCTATTCCTTTATCAAATGTAAAAGAATACCGTAAAATTTATCTCACCGTTAATGCAGCTAATCCACCGAGTGTTCAAATGCCTAATTTAATGGATAAATCTTTGCGTCAGGCAAGTTTTGAGCTGGAAAGCTTTGGTTTAATGGTAGGTGAATTAATTTATAAACCTGATTTAGCTCAAAATGCAGTTTTAGAACAGCTGTGGGATGAAATGCCGGTAGAACCGGGAACTATGGTTCCCAGAGGGAGTAAAATAGATTTAGTTTTGGGAGATGGACTTGGAAATGTAAGAGTTGGTGTGCCTGATTTACGCGGGCTTACTCTTTCAGAAGTCAGATGGCTGTTACTGGCATCGTCTCTTAACCTCGGATCGGTAATTTATTTGGATGAAGAGATAGCAGATACCTCAGCCACAATGGTTTACAGACAGATACCTAGTCCTGAGAATGATAATGAAATTAATTTGGGAGAATCTATTAATATCTTTATGACTACTGAAATGCCGGATTCTCTTAAAACCGGTAAATTCGGTTTTTTAGATGATACCACTGAAATTGATTTATATGATATTGAAAATCTTTTCTTTGAAGAAGATTAAACTTAAATAAACACATGCATTATTTACAATTCAAACGAACAACTCTATTGCTGTCTTTATGCTTTTTTGCATTTACCGGAAATATTTTTGCTCAGGAAGTTCTTTCTCCCTTAAGTGTAAACCCGGCTAAAGTATATTACCAAAAAAATGTTGTTAATCAGCCACATGGACTGAGAGATAGTGACACCCTGGAGTTGCCCTTTTTTGATGACTTTTCCGGTAAAGATATTTATCCGGACTCTACAAAATGGACAGACAGACACGTTTTTATAAACCGTTTTTATCCGACGAATCCTAAAACGCTGGGCGTTGCCACTTTTGACGGCCTTAATGAATTTGGACTTCCACATGTTGACAGTTTGAACCCGGGACCTGACGGACCGGCTGATACGCTTACTTCTAAGCCCCTTAATTTAAACCCTTTTGGACCGGAAGATTCTGTATATCTCAGTTTTCTCTTTCAGCCACAGGGAAAGGGAGACTGGCCCAATATTGGTGATTCTTTAGTTGTAGAGCTATTGTTTAATGGAGTAGAATGGAGAAAAGTATGGAGTGTAGACGGTTATACAACTCAAGTTAGCGATCCGGTTTTTAGACATGTAATGATACCGGTAACAGACCCTTTTTATTTTTATAACGGCTTTCAGTTTCGATTCAGGAATTATGCTACAATAACCGGAAATAATGATCATTGGCATGTAGACTATGTTAGAGTTGGTGCTAATCGAACAGTCAATGACACAATTATGAATGATGTTTCATTTATTGGAGTGCCTGATAATATCTTGAGAAATTACCGCTCAATGCCCTGGAATCATTTCTTTGACTATCAGGAAAATGAATTGAAAGAAGATTTTGAAATTCGTTTTAGAAACAACTTTAATGCGGCTAAAAACACCACTTATGAACTTGAGGTGAATGAGCTTTTTTCAAATACCAATTTAGAATATCAATCTCCTGTAGCTTTTAACTTTCAGCCTTTTGCAGAGCAAAGTATCTTTTTTGATACAGAGGATTTTACACCATTTCAGGATTTTCAAACTGATAGCGTTATCATAGAGGTTAAAAGTTATTTAAACCCTGCCGGTGACGTTAATCCTTTAAATGATACTATACGTTCAGAAAACAAGTTTTTTAATTACTTTGCCTATGACAATGGAAATGCTGAAAAAGCTTATGGTGTTGAGGGTGTAGGGCTAAAAGGTTTCGCGATGCGGTTTGATTTAAATGAGCCGGATACCGTAAGGGCAATTAAAATTCATTTTGCTCAAATATTGGAAGATGTAAGTAATATGCTATTCAGTATTTACATATGGAAAGAACTGGATTTGTCAAACACAGGAGAAGGAGACTCTGTGTTATATATTGGTGATTTTAAAAGACCACACTACATAGACGAGAGAAATGGATTTGCGGTTTATGTACCCGAGGAAGAGCTAATAGTCGATGGAAGTATATATATCGGTTGGCAGCAAACGGATGAAAGAAACCTTCAGGTTGGGTTTGATATCAGCAGAAACAGCAGTGACAGAATGTATTATCAATCCAATGGAATCTGGTATACTTCTGTTGTAAACGGAACTCCTATGATTCGGTTAGCCGTTGGCCCTGATTTAGGTTATATAGCTACGAATGTAAATGAACAGGCATTAAATTCAACTAATCGGGATGCATTATTTAAAATTTTCCCTAATCCGGGAAATGATTTACTGAATATTTCTATGCTGAACACTAAGGCTGAAGCAAAATCTGAACTGGAAATTTATGATATAAATGGCCGGCTTATTATTCGGGAAGAAATAAACGGAGCGAACTATTCACTTAATACAAATAGTCTCAGACCGGGTATGTATGTCGTTCGAATAACAAATGGACAAAGTACTGAAACCTACCGCTGGATTAAGCAATAAGTTTTTAGCTTTTATAATAACTGGCTTGCAAATTAAACATTCGGGCATACTTCCCTTTTTG
>REEL01000121.1 GCA_007695095.1 Chitinophagaceae bacterium
CTTAGAACATAACATCTAATATATCAAACCGATTCAAACTTCTCCAAAAAATCCTTATTTTTAATTCGTTAATTGGTGGTTGATGTCAGGCAAGGACAGGAAATAGTTAATTAATTTCTTGATTTTTAAACCTAAAAAAGAATATATTCGTTTGTGTTTAACAAAATAGTTTGAATTATGGCGACAATAAGAATAAAAAAAAGCATGTCAGCACGAAAGATTAGAGAGTTGCTAAAGAACATAAAACCAAAACACAAGTCTGTGAAAATAGAAAAGTATTTTGGAAAAATTAAAGCTGAGGAAAATCCATTAAAACTTCAGGAAAAGTTACGGGATGAGTGGAAATAAAATATGTATTGACACAAACGCACTTATAGCTATTATGGATGGCTATGATACTATTTTACCACTTATCCAAAATTCAGCACTTTATTTGTCTTTTATCACTGAATTAGAAGCTCATAGTTATCAAAAAAAGACAAAAAGCTAAAGTTTGAATGTTGTTTTGTTTGAAGTTTAGTACTTCCAAATTGAAAGCAAAAGCAGTTAAAATATCAGTTTACAGACAAGACTAAAGCAGCTAAATAATTGAATTACAAATCATGTTCATCCCGGAATCATTTAATCATGTTCAAGACAATTTCCTCCAAAAAATCCTTATTTTTAATGCGTAAATTGATGGTTGGTGAAATAACACCAACCCACGGCTGAACAACAAAATCAAATCAATGGAAATTGAATTAGATAAAAATTGGAGAAAGAAAAAAATATTTATAAATGTAATGTTTTTATTAGTGTTTTACTTGTCTTATCCAATTGTAAGATTTGGAGTACAAGCAGGTGTTCATCATGAGATAAATGAAAGTAGATTATTAATTTCGTTTACATTAACTGGTCTAATTTTATTTGCTTACCTGATGTTTAAGTGTTCTAATAGTAAAATTAACTTTAATGAAAATTTCTTAGAAATAACTAAAATAAACATAATAGGTAAAGCAAAAAGTATAATTATCAATAACAATAAACTAAATTATATTGTTTTTGATAATATTAGCTTTAAATTTATTGAGATATATGAAAACAAAAAGCGATTAACTAAAATCTCACCTACTGATTTTGGTAAAGAGAAGTATCAGTTAATTTTAGAACAACTTAAAAAAATCAAAGATGAAGGATTGCCAAAATAAATTAGTATGTGTATTTTTAAAATATACACTCTGAAGCACAACTGATATTGTCTGAACAGGATTTTAGAGATTATAAGACAGACAGGATTAAAGCAGCTAAATAATTGAATTACAAATCATGTTCATCCCAGAATAATTTAATCATGTTCAAGACATGTTTTTCTCCAAAAAAATCCTTATTTTTAATTCGTTAATTGGGAATAGGTAGGGGAGTGCCATTCATGGTCGAAATATCCAGCAAACATTCTACTCTCTACATTTTTTTATTGTATAGTCAATGAGTTCCTGACTAATTCTGAAATTTGTACGATTTATTTTATCAAGTAAAATCAAACAGCTTGTATCAGCGACTATGGCCTTTTGCATTCTTTATATCATTATCCAATTCAGAAGGAGGGTAATTAAATATGGAAACTCCATAATCCACTAAAATTTCCATAAAAGCTTTTTTAGACAAGCCAACCATCTGAGCTGCCTGTCCGATAGTAAGTTTACCATTTTCATATAATCGGGAAGCAAGTAACATTTTTATTTCCCGTTCATTTAAATCTAAATTATCCGGTATGTCTATTTGTATTGTTTTCATCAGTATCTCTCACCCTTTTTGTCATTCAAAGTTAATTAAATCACTATCAAAAACGTTAAAAATGAACTGACATTTTAAAGTTTCGGTTTTTTAATTACTTAATTTAGTATCCCCAGCTCTGTTCATAGTGTCCCCGCTACCGAACACCTTAGAACATAACATCTAATATATCAAACCGATTTAAACTTCCTTCACTTTCTGTAGCACCTAAGGACTTCTCACCGCCTGTGAAATCTGCAAAAAAGAAGTACCAACAACTAAAACCTATTTAAAAGCTTAGTTATTCCCTAAATCTAATCGTAAACCAATTGCAATATAGTTTGTCAATGAAAAGTTATACACCTCATCTATGTCTGCACCACCCTCAAGCACTCTATAGCCACCAAACATTCTAAAGTTCTCATTAAAAGTGTAGTAAAGAGCAAAAAGTACATCTTCAGCTCTTCCCTGAGGGCCTATCAACGCATCCCCATCCACTAAAAAACCGGCATTTTCATGAAACTTCCAGTCTAAAACAAAACGAATAATCGGAACAAAGCCCAAATCAGTATTTTCAGTAAAAATACTATCATTAGATACTGCAATTCTCGCATCTCTCAGCTTGGCAGTAAATCCAATATTAAAATCCAGCTTTTCTCTTTGCACCAGTTTGTATTCATATGAAATCCGCCAGGAATTAAATTTCCAGGCAACAGAAAGTGGATCATTCGCTTGGAATAATTGATCTTCAAAAAATAAATCCCGGTTTAAACTACCGCTTTCCTTAATTTCGTAAGGAGCTGCAGTTAATAATATGGCATGCCTTTTAGCAATGTTTACCTTTGCAGTCAAACGAAAGTATGGACTGTATGACCGGCTAAAATCTTCAGTAAAAGAAAATTGTTCTCCGCCGTCACCGGGAATTCTAATGTCGTTATAGCTTTGAAATGATAATCCTGACTCAAGCGCAAACTCTACCCTTTGTGCTGACAGGTTAAAATACATTGATAGCATTAAAAAGCTAAATAGTGAAAATGCAAAAAGTTTATTCATAATTAAATAACATAATTTAAAAATAGATATTACAGTACATTAAACTAAAGAACTTAATAAATGTTTAGTTATTCCTTTTTTAAAAGAAATACTTACAGGATTTTCATTTAAATAAGTATAACTGAAAGGTTTTCTCTAACTTTGCATTCTTAAAAATTTATAAATAAAAGATTATGTCACAACAGGACCAACAGGTTGAATACTATACAAACCTCGTTAAAAAGCATTTTTTAAAAATACTTTTAGTACTTGTTATTATTATTGCTTTGGGTACATCCGTAAAAACAATTGATCCGGAAGAAGAAGGGGTAGTGTTACAATTCGGAAAATATAACAGGACTCTTTTACCGGGTTTGAATTTTATTTTACCCTTCGGAATTGAACAAATGTATAAAATACCCGTTCAAAGACAACTAAAACAAGAGTTTGGATTTCGTACTACTGAATCAGGAACTCGCTCTACTTACGTAAAAAGTGGATATGAGGATGAATCACTAATGCTAACCGGAGACTTAAATTTAGCAGATGTAGAATGGGTAGTACAATACAGAATTGTAGATTCCTATAAGTACTTGTTTAAAGTCAGAGACGCAGAAAATGCGCTTCATGATATGTCTGAAGCGGCAATGAGAAAAGTAGTTGGCGACAGAACCGTAAATGAAGTATTAACAGTAGGCCGGCAGGAAGTAGCTACAACAGTAGAGATATTATTACAAAGAATGTGTGATGAATATGAAAACGGCATTCGAATTGATCAGGTTGTTTTGCAGGATGTGAATCCACCGGAACCGGTTAAGCCTTCATTTAATGCAGTAAACGAAGCTCAGCAGGAAAGAGAAACATTTATTAACAGAGCGCAATCAGAATATAACAGAGTTATACCACGAGCAAGAGGGGAAGCACAAGAGCTTATACAACTTGCTGAGGCTTATGCTCTAAACCGTGTCAACAGAGCTACGGGTGAAGCAGAACGTTTCAGTGCACTTTTTGATGCTTATATGTTAGCTCCTGAAGTAACCAAAAAAAGAATGTACCTGGAAACTATGGAAGCCATCATGCCTAAAATATCGAATAAGATTATCATGGATGAAAGAGGCACAAATTTATTACCCTTATTGAATTTACAAAATCATAATAAATAATGGAAAAGAAATGGATATTCAGCGGGGTTATTCTCGTTATAATTACAATAATAATCTCTAATACAGTATTTGTGTTAGATGAAACACAGCAAGCTATAGTCACTCAATTCGGTAAGCCTGTTGGAGGTTCGCGTACTGAACCCGGAGTGAATTTTAAAATTCCTTTTATACAAAGCGTACAGTATTTTGATAAACGCTATCTGAAATGGGACGGAGATCCTAATCAGGTACCCACTCAGGATAAGAAATTCATATTTGTGGATACTTATGCACGCTGGCAAATTACTGATCCTTTACAGTTTTTTATTCGTTTAAGAGATGAGCGCTCCGGGCAATCAAGATTAGATGATATACTCGATGGAGAAACCCGTAATGCTGTTGCCAGTAATGCTTTACTGGACTTGGTAAGATCTTCAAACAGAGAGCCGGAAGTCTATGAAGATTATTTAGAGGATATTGATCATTTAGAAGATATAAACATAGGTAGAGAGCAAATTGAAGCTATCGTATTAGAAAAAGCAAATGAGCGTACATCTGATTTGGGAATAATTATTTTAGATTTTCAGTTTAAGCGCATTAACTATGTAGATGAAGTAAGGGAAAGAGTTTATGACAGGATGATTAGTGAGCGTAACAGAATTGCCGATCAATTTCGTTCGGAAGGAGAGGGAGAAGCAAGAAAAATTGAAGGTGAAAAAGAAAGAGATTTAGCTCAAATTCAATCAGAAGCTGTTATGGAATCTGAAAAAATTAGAGGTAGAGCTGATTCTATAGCTGCCAATATATATGCTTCTGCCTACAACCGCAACAGAGCAAGCCGTGATTTTTATCAATTTGTTCGCTCTTTACAGGCTATGGAAAAGACTTTTGATGAAAAATCAACCCTTATTTTAACCACAGATAATGAATTGTATCAGTATCTGAAGAAAGCGAACTAAAAGACGAATTTTCGGACTTTAGATATTAGAAAATCTTTGCTTTATCTTTATTGGGTTAAGTTATTTTGACCAAAAGATTTTTCGGTATTTTTTTAACCCGGAACTTGCTAAAAATACTTTAGTTTATAATATTCACTATTTTAGTGCTTAGAGTTAAGTTTTCTTTTTAAAATACGCATCATTACTTTTGTGATTTTTAGTGTAAAACACTATCTTAAAAGAGAACCTGACATTTTTTAAACTGTATAAAGTCAATTTAAACTTTCATGTCTTTCAAAGAAATTGTTTTACTATTTATAGTCTGTATCTCTAGTAATTTGAGCACATACGCACTTTCTGATAATCAAAAGATTGATAGTTTATTATTTGATTTTGACGCTGACCTGAGCTTAATCGTTTTTAAAGATAAAAATATCGTTTATCAGAAACTGTCAGAAAGTTTTTTACAAAAAGACGTTCAAACTATTAATGCGGGTGAAATTACGAAGGCTATTACAGCTACGGTGATTTTGGCTTTGATTGACAACAATTATTTCAGTTTAGAAAGTCAGTTAAAAGATCTTTTAGAGAATGTCCCGGAAAATTATCGTCAAATTACGGTTGAGCAACTTTTAAATCATCAGTCCGGATTGCCGGCATATTCATCGGTTCTTGATAACAGGAATCTATCCAATGAGCAGATGGTGCAACGTATTTTAAGCCGCGAATCTTTGTTTCTTGAAAGTGGAACTGATTTTTTCTACAGCCAACTTTCGTATAATTTTTTAGTAAGTATAGCAGAAAATACGACCGGCAAAAAATGGTCTGATATTTTTTATACTTATTTGGCTTTACCGGCAGGGCTTTCGGGAAGCTTTTTTAACGAAAAAGATGATTTTTACCGCTCCAACTTTTTTCAAACAAATATGCAAGATCTTTCGTCTATAGTTAGTGTTTGGCTAAACTACGGAATGGGCAGAAATAATCAGGTTTTTTCAAGAGAACAGGCAGATTTTTTGTATTCCGGAGATGCTGAAAAAGTTAACTTTATACTACCGGAGGGAGAAACTTCACGTTTTTTAATTCAAAGACCTTATAGCGCAGGTTTTTGGATAGACGAGAAACAACCACCCCCTTATTCTTCCGTGCGTTTATTAGCACTTTCCGGTGGAAATTTGGCCATAATTATAGATGAATGTAGCAGGACAGCTTTTATTTTATATAAAACAAAACCTACCTCAAAAATGGCTGAATATGCCCGCTACATTAACAACTTTTATTTAAAAATCAGCCAACAGGATTGCCTGGATGGACTTGTCCCGGAAATTTTTCTGAGAGATAAGGATAAGCTTTCATTACCGGAAATAATAATTGAACGGGAAGTCAGCAGTGTAACCCCCAGCATTAATTTTAGCCTGAACGAATTTTCCGATGTTACGATAACTTTTTTCGACCCTTTGGGAAATGAATTGTTTACTTTTCTAAATGAGGGTTTTGAAGCCGGAAATCATCAATTTGAGTTAAAAGACATTGACAGCGGCTTGTATTTTTACCGGATACGTACAAGTGAAAAAAATGTCACAAAAAAAATACTGATTCCATAAGTTTAAAGGATAATTACCCCTTCTTCCTCATCTCCGAATTTCTGAGAAGTCCCATTTGTAAATCTTACAGCTGAATATAAACATAGTAAACTGTCTGCCTGATGCAAGTTTTTGATTTCAGGTAGTTGCCATTCGCCGGGTAAAATATCTAAAATTGATTCAATATTTTTAGGTTTGTTTTGTGAAAGTAAGTTAAAAAGACCTGCCGGATAGGATTCAATGATTTGTATGTTTTTGCTTAAAATTTTCTCTTTCAAAGCCATTGCTCTTGCGGTTAAGCCTCCTAAAAACATTGGAGACATTGCTTTTAGAATAGCATCAGACTCTCTGTAAAAATAATTGCTTTTATTTTTTAGCCCCCTGTAAACACCCGGCAAACTCATGGGTGCATCCAATGCAATTAATTGTAAGGATTGCGGTAAATTATCTAAAATAAACAAATCCGCATCTTTTTTCTTTTCAGATTGCAGCACAGTTACCTTATTATCCTTTAGTAAACTGATAACAGTTGTTCCGGCCAACTTGCTTCCATAATCAATTCCGGCTAAAAGCATTATTGAGTTTTCTTAAAAACAAGATTGTCCGACGAATGTTTGTAATCTTTAAAATGCAATTCGGGATTTTTTAAAAGTACTGCCTGCCCATTATTATCTATAAAAAAAGCCTGAAAATTTAATGCAACAAGCTTTGACCATATAAACTTGTAAAAATCAGCATGTTTCCCCGGGAAATATTCTATAATCAAAACCGGACTATTCATTTTTAAAAACTCAGTCAGACCTTCAATTACTTTAGCTTCAGCTCCCTCTACATCAATTTTAATATAGTTGGGTTTAAAAGATTTTTCTTCTAACCAGCTGCTGAGCGAGTAAGTTTGAACAGTTTTCATTTCAGGAGATAGCTTTTGAAGTTCCGGGGCAGGCTTATTTAAGGTATTGTATTCATTGTACTTCACCGGAAAATCATAAAATTTAACAGAACCGTTTTTATCTGATGCAGCAAAATTTGCAGTTTCTATATTGCTATTTGAAAAGCTGATGTTTTTTTGCAATATTCCGTATGTTTTTTCAGATGCTTCAACGGCTATGATTATAGAGGAAGTTAAACTGCTGCATAAAATAGCATAGTAACCAAAATGAGCACCAATATCAAGGAAGGTATCTTCATCTTTTATATTTTTTATTAAAAATTTTGCCAGCCTGATTTCTGAGTCATGACTTTTAAATCCTAATAAATAAAGGTCGGCGCCTGCCGGAAGAATTATTTCTATAGTTTGAATAAGTGGAATTCGGGTAGTTACTTTTACTCCTTTTTGAAAAATAGGGTAGAGCAGCTTACTGATTAACTGTAAAAAAAGATACTTAAAAGGTTTATTTAAAAAACGATTTAATTTTCCTGATTTTGCCAGTTTCTCAGCATTTTCAAGCGATTCTAATAGTTGAGTTTTTCCTTTTTCGGAATTCATATTGCAATATTCGTAAAAACCTTTTAAAATAGCTTTTTTCTCTGCAAAAAGAATAATCTTGAGCAATGATTTAACTGTCTTAACGCATTTAAAATTCAAAAATCACAATCTAAATCAAAACACTTAAAATAAAGATTGAAATCTTCAACTCTAAATACTAAAAAGTGTTTATATTGCATCGCTAACCATAAAATTAAATTATGTATACAGGATTGCTTCACACCCACGCACTTTTAAGATATGTTGTGCTCATTTTACTGATAGTTGTAATAGTTCGAACACTATCAGGTTGGTTGAGTGGAAAACCTTTTAAAATAATTGATGATAAGCTTTCTTTATATGCTTTCATAAGTGTGCATGTGCAGTTGTTAATCGGTCTGATACTCTATTTCATCAGTCCGCGAGTTAATTGGGCTGCATATGAAACATCAGAAATAATGAAAGATACAGAAATGAGATACTGGCATATCGAGCATATTTCAGTTATGATTATTGGAATAGCGGTAATAACTGTGGGGAGAATTTTAGCAAAAAAAGCGCTTACAGAGGTTAAAAAACACAAGCTAACATTTATATTCTATACCATTGGCCTCATTATTATCCTAAGTAGAATTCCATTTCCATTCACCACTGTAAGCAGAAATTGGCTTCCATTCTGATTATATTATAATTTTCGTTGTAACTTAGCTTAAAAGCTGTTACATTTTATGTCTGTAGTCAACAATCCTTTTACTTTTAAGGTACAACCGGAGAATCTACTTTCAAGTATTACTAAAAAGTTAGATGCGGATTTTGAAATTACCGAAAATACTTATTTAAGCCAAAAAAAAATCAACAAGCTAGAACTATTGATTCAGCGCAAAAGTAATGGGTTTAATACTAAGCTTGAAATCATACTCTTAAAAGATAATCAAGTAGAATTAAGTTCGGTATTAAATAGTAAAAAGCTGAACGAAAAAATTGGAAAAATAGTAATTCTTAACAGCTTAGACGAGACTCCTTCGCAGCAAAATGATAATGATTTTACGGAGTATTTATCTCCAAGCTTTACTGATGAAAGCTTATCCTTAGCAATTAGGTTTTTATTATATCGCATAGAGGCAGAGGCAGAAAAAAATATCATAAATAAAAGATTCTCAAGCCTTTTAAATGGGTTAGACGATGTGATTTTTAGTTTGGATGTAGACACTCTAAAACTTTTATACATCAATGATACAGCTGAAAGGATACTGGGAATTTCTCCGGAAGTTCTAGCTAAAGACAGTGCCAATATTATCAATTACATCTATCCGGATGATATTCCCTTATTTACTGATGCTAAGAGGATTTTACAGCAAAAAGGTCGGTTTGAAATTGTCTTTCGATTTCTTGATAAAGACAAAAATATAAGATGGGCAGAAGGTAGGATAAAACTTATGAAATCCGGCAATAATAAGCGCTATGAAGGTTTAGTTACAGAAATTACACATAAGAAAATAGCCGAAGATAAACTGTGGTCGACTCAATTAAGACTATCTCTTATCTTAAAGTATTTGCCAAATGTAGTCCTTTATGAAACCGGTGCCGGACATGAATATATTTCTGATAACATTTATCGGCTACTTGGTTATACAGCCGAAGAGTTCTTGCAGGACAGAGATACATTTAGAAAGATAATTCATCCGGATGACGAATTGGTTGCAGAAAGCAATATTGTTAACTGGCATAAAAGTAAAAATCCGGAGATTTTAAAACTTGAATTCCGGGCTAAACATAAAATGGGACATTACATTTGGTTGGAAGATTATTTGGTAAAAGTGAATTCTCCAAATAGTAAGTCTTTTATGGCAGGGATCTTAGTAGATATTACACAACGTAAAAAGTATGAATCAGACTTGTTGAAATACAAGGAAATGTTGGAGAAAAGGGTTTTAGAAAGAACTCAAAATTTAGAACAGGCAAATAAAAAGCTTCAGTCAGAGATAAAAATTAGAATTGAAACCGAAGATAGGTTGATGAAAAGTGAAGCTATATACCGATTGCTTTCATCAAATATTCCAAAGTCAGCCGTTTTTTTAATTGATTCAAATCATCACATTTATATTGCTGAAGGGAAGGAATTGATAGAAATGAATCTGATGAGTACAGATTTGGAAGGGAAGAAAGTGTCTGAAATACTTACTGAAGATCAGTATAATTACTTAGAGCCAGGGCTAAAATCACTTTTACAAAAGAAACCCTTTCGGCTTGAAAGTAAATACTTGGGCGAGTACTATTTAATAAATTTCATTCCATTGGAGGTAAAAGAACCCGAATCGCTACTGGGTATTGTTATGATACATAATATCAGTGATATTAAAAAAACACAAATTGAGTTAAAAACAAGGGCTGAAGAATTAATGCGGTCTAATGCTGATTTGGAACAATTTGCCTATGTAACATCTCATGATTTAAAAGAGCCGCTTAGGATGATAAGCAGCTACATACAGATAATTAATAAAAAGTATGTTAAACAACTGGATAGTGAAGCAGAAGAGTTTTTTAGTTATATAACTGAATCTGTAAAGCGTTTACATAATCTGTTGGATGATTTACTGAAATTTTCAAGAGTTTCCAGACCATCTAATACGAGAACCTTAACAGACTTAAATGAAGTTTTTCATATAGCCTGCAAAAATTTGGAACTGAAAGTTAAGA
>REEL01000122.1 GCA_007695095.1 Chitinophagaceae bacterium
ATAATTTTTGTATTTAATAATTCAGTTGATTTTAGGCTTTGATAAATACTTTGCTTTTAGTAAATAAAGATTATTTTTTTCGACAACAAATATATCACAAAAATTCACATAATCAATGTTATTCAATATATGTATTTTGTTTTTTTGGTGGTTTTTATGTTGGAGGGGGAGTGAGTATACTTGAAAGCACATTAGTGCCTCTAAAGACAAGTTGTTGAAAAGCTTAAGTAAGACAGTTTTTATGAACAATTAACTAACCTTTTAAAAGAGGTATAAAAAACCCATTGGTGATGGCTCAAGGTAATTTAAATGATGGAGTGATTAATTTTTATGGATATAATGCGCCTAAAGGAACTTTTCGGCAATTTAAATAGACTTATAGTAATCAAATAAGTAATTTGCCAAAATAAGATAAAGACGCGATTAATCGCGTCTCTACCGTCTTTTGATGATGTTATCTTTTACGTAGATTTTGGGTTCACTTGAATCTTACCGCCAATTTTTTTAAATCTTCATTATTGTGGCAAATTATGGTTTTGACACGTCAGATAAGGCTTTGTATAAAATTGGCCTGCCTAAACCGGCTTCTTCTGAAATTTTTGTCATTCCGATAGCTTTTGCAATTTTTCCAATTGCATTAATAACATAGGAACTATCTCATTCTTCTAACACAGTATTAAGATTCTCGGCAATCATTTCTTGCTTTTCTAAATAATCTGCTATTTAGGAACCTGACCACTGCTTAGTAGAAAAAGCAATGAAAAATCAGTGAGTACCGGGTTGTAAATTCACGAAGGATGCCCTTAAAATCCGGCAGCCCCCGCGTGAGTGATAGAAGCGGAAAGCCCACAACGACGGAGGCGTGAGGACTTGGAGCGAATAGCACGACCCGCAGGGGCACGCCCAAAAACCTATACTTTAAGCATGCAAAATCAGCTACACTAATCCCGGCATTTTTTGTAAATAGCACCAAAAAGAACTATTTTTAAGCCCGATAAAAAAAATTGGTTTGCATAAAAACCGGAATTCAAAATTCATGTTGTTGTTTATGTAAATACTTTAGGGATGCTTCCCGCTCACTTTTAAAAAATAAACTATGTACACAAAACCCATGTTACGCGATGATGCAATGAGAGGCGAAACAATAATTGTTACAGGCGGAGGAACAGGCCTGGGAAAATCTATGAGTAAATATTTTTTGGAGTTAGGTGCCAATGTTGTGATTACAAGCCGCAAAAAAGAGGTTTTAGATAAAAGTGCAGAGGAACTTTCAAAAGCTACCGGAGGCGAAGTATTGCCCGTAGTTTGTGACGTGAGAGATTATGCACAGGTAGAAAATGTATTGGAAAAAACGGTTGAAAAATTTGGCTCTGTGCAGGGGCTTGTGAATAATGCTGCCGGGAATTTTATCAGTCCAACGGAAAGGCTTTCACCTAAAGCGTTCGATGTGATAGTGGATATTGTTTTGAAAGGCTCTTATAATTGCGCTTTGGCTATCGGAAAATACTGGATAAAAAATAAAATCAGAGGTAAAGTGCTGAGTATAGTTACGACTTACGCCTGGACAGGCTCTGCATATGTGGTACCTTCCGCTTGCGGCAAAGCCGGTGTTTTAGCCATGACTCGCTCGCTGGCTGTGGAATGGGCTAAGTATGGTATCCGCTTAAATGCCATAGCTCCCGGTCCTTTCCCGACAGAGGGTGCGTGGTCGCGACTTTTCCCGAAGGAGTTAGAAAAGCTTTTTGATGCAAATACTAAAATCCCTTTAAAAAGATATGGAAACCATCAGGAGCTGGCAAATTTGTCTGCTTATCTTATGTCTGATTTTTCATCTTATATTACCGGCGAGGTCATTACAATTGATGGTGGTGAATGGCTCAAAGGTGCCGGAGAGTTTAATGTTTTGGAGGAAGTTCCCGAAGAAATGTGGGATGAACTGGAAAAAATAGTTAGAAAGGGCAAAAGTAGTTAACAGGGGCCCTGAATCCATAATTGCACACCGTTTCTCTCAGCTTCACAGGCATTTCGGTACTGTATGTCATCGCATCCGCAAACCGGGTCAACGAAGTTTGAACAGGCGCGATGAGGGTCGTATGAGGCCGGGTCTATGCATGGCTTTGATTTTCCACAGGAGCTCAAGGCTAAGAACGCCAGGCTAATAACTAAAAAATACAGTAATTTTATTTTCATACCTATCCCAAACGATTTATAAGCCTCTTTATTGAAATTATCAGAAAATAGCTTTTATTTTTACTTTTGCAGATTATTAGCACACAATCAAGGCAAAACACTATCTGTTTTCTAATTTAAAACGAAACTAATGAAATTATCGCTCTTTCTGCTTAAAAATTATATTCAAACCCCTTTAGATGAAAATGAGATTGCCGAAATTCTTACTGATATTGGTCTTGAGGTAGAGGGAGTTGAACGATTCAGCAGTGTAAAAGGAGGATATAAAGGTTTGGTTGTGGGTGAAGTAACGCATACAGAAAAACATCCTAATGCCGATCGCCTGAAAATCACAAAAGTTCAGGTCGGAAATAATGAAGAGCTGCAGATTGTTTGTGGAGCACCTAATGTAGAGAGCGGACAAAAGGTAGTAGTAGCAAAAGTAGGGACAACAATTTATCCTGTAGAAGGAGATTCGTTTGAAATTAAAAAAACAAAAATCAGAGGGGTAGAGTCCTTCGGAATGATTTGTGCCGAAGACGAAATCGGAGCCGGCAGCAGCCATGACGGCATAATGGTTTTGCCCGTACACAGCAATCCCGGAGATGAGATAAAAGATATACTTCCTGTTTTTGAAGATGTGATATTTGAAATAGGACTTACACCCAACAGAACGGATGCCATGTCTCACCACGGAGTAGCCATCGATTTACATGCCGCTCTAAAAGCCAGAAAAAAAGAGTCCAGATTAATTTTAACGGATAGTACTAAACTGACGGATATTTCTGCTGAAAGTCCGGTGAAAATAAAAATTGAAGATGAGCAGGCTTGTCCTGTTTACAGTGGCATTTGCTTTCATAATCTAAAGGTTAAGCCTTCCCCTTCATGGCTTCAGAATCAACTGCTTTCGATTGGTGTGAAACCCATAAACAATGTCGTTGACATAACAAATCTGGTTTTAAAAGAACTGGGACAGCCCCTGCATGCTTTTGATTTAAAAAAAGTAAGTGGAGATTCCATCATAATCCGCAAGGCTAAAAAAGATGAATCCATCATTACGCTTGACAAAAAAGAAAGAAAGCTTCAAACAACGGATTTGGTGATTTGTGATAAAGAAAAACCCCTTTGTATAGCCGGTGTGATGGGAGGCTTAAATTCGGGTATTACTGAAGAAAGCAGCACTCTTTTTTTAGAAAGCGCCTATTTTTCACCGGAAGGTATCCGAAAAACTTCAATACACCACCAATTACGTTCTGACGCAGCAATGAGGTATGAAAAAGGAGCCGATCCATTCATTACCTTAAAAGCTCTTGAAAGAGCTGCTTTTCTGCTGAAAGATTTGGCAAATGCTGAGATTTCCGGTCAAGCCCTGACTGTAAAGCCCGCTCAACCTCCATTTTTCAAAGTTGAACTGAGAATGAAGCAGTTGAATAAAATAGCCGGAATGAATTTCGATAAGGCGGAGGTTAACCGTATTCTTACAGATTTACAAATACTTATAAAAGAAGAACATGCAGATACATTTAAGCTTGAAATCCCACCTGCAAAAACAGATGTGATTCGGGAAATAGATGTGATAGAAGAGATAATCAGAATTTACGGTATAAATGAAATCCCGGTTAATGATGATTTACAAATGAAATTACCCGGAAAACTAACGGATGCTGCCGACGAATTTTATGAAAAAACAGCTCAATACCTATCATCTCATGGTTTTTTTGAAATGAATAATAACTCCATCAGCCGGGGCGAGTATTATCCGGAAGATGACACTTCTGTTGTGCGAATTATTAAAAGTGCCAATGCAGAGTTGAATGTCTTACGAAAAGATCTTTATCACTGTGGCCTGGAAGCTATCCGCTTTAATAAAAATCGAAACTATCCAAACCTAAGACTCTTTGAGGCCGGAAAAATTTATCAAAAGACAAATGACAGCTACGAGGAAAAAGACAAATTCATGATTTGGATGACCGGCAGCATAAATGAAAACAGTTGGAGAGGAAAATCTGCAAAAATGGACTTGTTTATGCTAAAAAGTTTTGCAGAAAATATTCTGAAAATTGCCGGCATAGAAGATACTCTTATCACACAATTTGAAGAAGATAACTATCTGCACTCAGGCATTTCTTATGTAGCGGGAAGCAATACTGTTTTGCAGATTGGTCATGTGAATGAAAATCTCAGTGAAAAATTTGACATCAGTCAGCCGGTAATTATTGCTGAATTTAATTGGCCTATATTGGTTGAACGCTTTAAAAATCAATCAATAATTAATAAAGAAATACCGAAATATCCTTCTGTTAAAAGAGATCTGGCCATTTTAATACCTTCAGCTACTGCCTATATCGATTTAAAAAATGTAATTCTGCAAATAAATAAAAAAATCATTCAGTCAGTAGATATTTTTGATACCTATAAAGGAAAAGGCATTCCGGAGGATAAAAAATCCTATGCTTTTAGAATTAGTTTTCAGCATACCGAAAAAACTTTGACAGACAAGGAAGTTGACAAGGAAATGAAAAAAATCATCTTCCGGCTTGAGAAAGATTTTGGTGCTCAGATACGGGAATAATAAATAGCCTGAAAGCTGAGTTAAGTACTCGTTAATATGTTCTTAATTAATTCGTTATCTTTATTGCTCAAAAACATAAACTAAAGCAGGCATAAAATGCAGGATGTCAGTAATCAAATTAAAGAATTAATCTTTCAATCTTCTAAATTATTGGAAGATTACGATGTTCTTAAAGCAAAATACAATCTGCTGAAAGAAGATTACAACAATTGCAAACAGACAATTTCAGAAAAAGATCAGCATATCCAAAAGATAGAAAAAGAGTTTCATCTGCTTAAGCTTTCAAAAAAAGTTACTTCCGTTGACGACCGGGAAGATGTAGACAAACTAAAAAAACAATTGGATATGTATATCAAAGAATTAGACCGTTGTATTCAATCTATTAATGCCGAATAAAAAATTATGTCAAAAAAGATTAGTATAAATGTAGTCATTGCAGACAGGCCTTACCCAATGCTGATAGACCCTGAGGAAGAAGAGATGGTAAGAAAAGCTGCCAAGCAGATTAATGAAGACATCCGAAATTTCAAAAACAAGTATGAGGCAAAAGATAAGCAGGATTTTTTGGCCATGTGCTCATTAATTTATGCCGTAAAAAATGCACAGTCTGAAAAAAACATTCAGCTGAAAGACCAATCTGTAATGGATGAAATAAACGAGATTTTAAAAAAAATTGAGAATACCGACCGTTTATAAGATTCACTTTCCTTTGATTTCTACCTTTTAAGTTTTCAAAATTTTAACAAAAAGAATGTTTGCATGTTACTTTCTGCATGGCAGCAAAACATTTGTATTACCGAAAAATTGAAAAGTCTCCGGAACTTCCCTGGCTTGTATTTGTACATGGTGCCGGAGGAAGCAATCTGACATGGAAGCGACAGGAAGATTTTTTCAAAAATCACTTTAATCTGTTAATCCCTGATTTAAGAGACCACGGCGATACAGGCAACTTAGACAATCAGGAAAACTATACTTTTAAGCTGATAGCTTCAGATTTGATTAAAGTTTTAGATAAGGAAAAAATCCGGGAAGCCCATTTTGCCGGTGTCTCTATGGGGACTTTAGTTATTCACGCTATTTATAGGTTTTTTCCTGAAAGAATCAGCTCCATGATACTTTACGGGGGCGTGTTTAGAAATGATTTCCGCTTACGTTTTTTTACTGCAACTGCCAAAACCTTAAATTATATTTTGCCATACCACATTATGTACCGATTCTTTGCCCAAATTGTGATGCCCGGGAACAATCATAAAAAAGCAAGAAATATAATGATACAGGAATCTGCTAAATTATCGGCGGAAGCCTATAATAAGTGGGTGGGACTCTATACCGGATTTGGTCAATTTATGAAGCAAATAGTAAACAGCCCTTTTAATATACCTGCTTTAGCTTGTATGGGTTCACAGGATTTTGTGTTTCTTAACGGGGCTAAAAATTTTGCCGAAAGAAATAAATCACTTAATCTGAAAATCATTAAAAACTGTGGCCATGTATGTAATATTGAAAGACCGGGAGAAGTAAACAAGCTGAGCCTCAACTTTTTAAATGAATTAATGTTTGCTAAAAACGCTATTTAGACTTCCTGCTTTTACCAAGTAGAAATAGGCAGAAAAAATTTTTTTCTTCATAAAAAAGATTATTTTTTTATTGTTTAAACAGTTAGGCATTGTTTTTGCAATTATTCGAGTATATAAAAGAGGAGAAAAACATGTTAAAGCAAAAGTTAAGCGACAAAGAGTTAGTAAAACTATATTTGAAAGGGGATGAATATGCTTTGGAATGTCTAATTAACAGACACAGAGACAAAGTCTATACCTCAATCTATATGTTCGTTAAAGACACATATCTTGCCGAAGATATTTTTCAGGAAACATTTATTAAAGTTGTAGACACCCTGCGTTCAGGGAAATACCATGAAGAAGGGAAATTCCTTCCATGGGTGTTGAGAATTGCACACAACTTATGTATAGATTTTTTCCGCAAAACGAAAAGAAGCCCATCCGTAACTAACCCGGAAGGTTTCGATATATTCAATATTTTAGTTTTTGCAGAAGAAAATGCAGAGCAAAAAATAATTAAAAATCAAACCCATAGAAAAGTAAGACAACTTCTTGAAGAGCTCCCTCAAGAGCAAAAAGAAATTGTAATACTCAGACACTATGCAAACCTTAGCTTTAAGGAAATTGCAAACATTACCGGTGTAAGCATCAATACAGCACTTGGTCGTATGCGTTATGCATTGATCAATCTTCGTAAAATAATCGAAGAAAAAGCCATCAGCTTATAAAAGTGTATTCTTTATTGGACTTTTTAGTGTACAAACACTGTTCATTTATTTAGACGTTTAAAAAAATCCATATTTTTTTAACAAAACCAAAAATACTGTATCTTTCTGTCTGACAGATAGTTATGCGTTTTCCTTTCATTTTTGGAAAGTATTTTTTGGAATTGAATAAAATATGTGGCAATTATGTGGCGTTTCCATATCAGCAATTTTTAATTGACTTTTTAAACAAATCAAGCTAAATTGCCGTAAAAAGGAATATTATAACACACACAATCGCTAACATGGACAAAAATTTTACACTTGAAAATCAACTTATTCGTTATATTTACGGAGAAACTGATAATGCCGAAAATGCTGATATTCAATCTTTTTTATCTGAAGATTGGAGTTTAAATGAAACACACCAAGGATTTAAAGATGTGTATACTTTACTGAACAGCATACCATCCAAATCTCCCAGTAGAACTTCTGTAAATATTATTTTGGAATACAGCCGTAAAGTAAGACAACCGGAAACAACCTTTTAGACTCATCCTTTTGTTTTTCTCCCGAGCCTAAAGAAATTTCTATCTCTTTTAATTCCCGGTCTTAATTTTCCTTACTGCCTGACGTATTATTTACAGGCATTCTCTATGCCCTCACTCTTTACTGTCAAGCGTTTTAAATATTTTCCTATTTTTTTTAGCATTTCGCTAAATCTTTGAATTAAATTTCTAACTTTGTTGCAATGCGGTTCGCCCGTAATAACAAAAAGCAAGGCTGTTTCAGCGATTTTTCAAATGAAACTAAAGAAAAGCCTTTTGCTGTTCAAAAGATTCAAAAATTAAAAGGATATCTCAAAACTGTTGGTATCTAAAATTGTTTTCAGGGAAATAAGCTATGTTAAAACCGGAAAGATTTAAACACTTTATAGAATACTTCAGCAAGAATCACCCCGAGGTGGAGACTGAATTAATTTATGAAAATCCTTTTCAACTTTTAATTGCGGTTATTTTATCAGCACAATGCACTGACAAACGTGTGAATATGACCACTCCGGCTTTGTTTGAAAAATACCCGAATCCGGAAGCTATGGCTGAGGCAGAAGTTGAAGAAATCTTCCAATATATTAAAAGTATCAGCTACCCCAATAATAAAAGTAAACACTTACAAGGAACAGCCAGAATGTTGAGAGATCAATATGACAGCCAAGTTCCCGGGGATGTAACTGAACTGCAAAAATTACCCGGTGTTGGACGAAAAACGGCACACGTTATTCTGTCTTGTTTGTTTAATCAACCGACTTTAGCTGTAGACACACATGTGTTCCGGGTTTCGCGAAGAATTGGCCTTACGACAAATGCGAAAACACCGCTTCAAACTGAAAAACAATTGGTAAAGTACCTTCCGGAGGAAATTATTGCAACAGCTCATCACTGGTTAATTTTACATGGCAGATATGTTTGTCTGGCAAGAAACCCCAAGTGTGACAAGTGTGGAATTAGCTGGTTTTGTAAATTTTATGAGAAAAATCAAAAAGAAAAGCTAAAAAAAGTCACATAAGAAAAGAAAACATTGGATTATTATTTTATATTTTAAAAATATTTTTATAACTTGTTAAAAAAAGAAGTATGAGCACTCAAGATGATAAATTAAAAGCCCTTCAACTAACCGTTGATAAATTGGATAAAATTTACGGCAAAGGAACTGTAATGAAAATGGGCGATTCAAAAGTAGTTCCGGCAGAAACTATCTCAACCGGCTCTTTAGGAGTGGACTTAGCACTTGGAATAGGCGGATTTCCAAGAGGACGTGTAGTTGAAATCTACGGTCCGGAATCTTCAGGAAAAACAACCCTTGCCATACATGCAATTGCAGAGGCTCAAAAAAAGGGCGGAATAGCTGCTTTTATAGATGCAGAGCATGCTTTTGATAAAAATTACGCAGAAAACCTGGGTGTTGACATCGAAAACCTTTTAATCAGTCAACCGGATAATGGTGAGCAAGCGCTTGAAGTTGCAGAACACCTTATTCGCTCAGGAGCACTGGACATTGTTGTGATAGATTCAGTTGCCGCCCTTGTGCCTAAAGGAGAACTGGAAGGTGAAATGGGAGACTCTAAAATGGGTTTACAAGCCCGACTGATGTCTCAGGCATTGAGAAAGTTAACCGGCGCAATTAATAAAACCGGCTGTTGCTGCATCTTTATAAATCAGTTGAGAGATAAAATCGGAGTGATGTTCGGAAGCCCTGAAACAACTACCGGTGGAAATGCCCTTAAGTTTTATTCGTCTATTCGGGTAGACATTAGAAGAGCTGCGCAAATTAAAGACAAAGATGAGGTTATGGGTAACCGCGTAAAAGTAAAAATTGTGAAAAATAAAATGGCTCCCCCATTTAGAACTGCTGAATTTGATATAATGTACGGCTTGGGAATTTCCAAAGTTGGAGAAATAGTAGATCTGGGTGTTGAAACTGAAGTACTCCAAAAAAGCGGATCATGGTTTAGCTATGATAATACTAAATTAGGACAGGGCAGAGAAGCGGTTAAACAACTTCTGGAAGATAATATAGAAATGGCTGAAGAAATTGAAAATAAAATAAAAGAAAAACTTCAGATAAAAACTTCCAAAGAAGATAAAAAGAAAGCTGAAAAAGAAGCTAAGGCTGCTGCAAAAGAAGCTAAAGTATGAGTATTTAATAGTGTTGCGCTTTAAACGAACTTTAACCGGAAAGACTTAGACTATATTTTTTCTTAGATGCTAACTTTATTAGGTTTTGGGAATTTTAAAAATTCTTTTGAGGGAAAAAAGTTTCTCAAACCTTTGTTTATTCTTCTTGTGCGCAATCTCTTTTTTTTGATGTAATAATAGCAATTAACCTAAGGGTAGTGCATTAAAAGCATTTGCTAATTCATATAGGCTGTAATATTAACTGTAGTTTAGTTTTTAAAAAAAGACAGTTCCTAGTGATAAATCATTCAAGTTCTGAGTGTAGCAATTAAATATTTTCTCTCTTTTTTGCCAAATTTTTTATATATTTGATACTATTTTTAGTAAACCTGATTTTATGAACATGGTCAATAAAAATATCCGTTTTCTGAGAAATGCTGACGGACTTACTCAAGAAAAGTTTGCGGAAGAGTTCGGTATCAAACGTTCTCTTCTTGGAGCCTATGAAGAAGGTCGTTCAAACCCTAACTACAAGGTGATGATGCTCATTTGTCAGCGGTATAAAATTTCTATGGAATCTTTGCTGAAAGAAGATTTATCTTCCTCTCTAAAGCATAGAATTTCCAAACATTCAGGAAAAAATGGCAACGCCCTGATTGATAACGACAACTTTCGTTTGCTTACAATTACCGTTGACAATGAAGGCAGGGAAAATATAGAATTGGTTTCACAAAAAGCTGCCGCAGGCTACCTGAGTGGTTATGCTGATGAAGAGTTTATTAAAGAATTGCCTAAGTTTCGATTACCTTTTTTGCAAAGCGGAACCTACAGAGCCTTTGAAATCACCGGAGATTCTATGCTGCCCATACAACCCGGAAGTATACTAATTGGCCAATATGTTGAAACAGCTGAAGACCTAAAAGACGGGTCTCCCTATGTGGTCGTTTCAAAAAATGACGGCATAGTTTTTAAAAGAGTAATGAATCAGTTAAAAGATGAAGGCAAGCTGTATCTCCACAGTGATAACAAGGCCTATCCTCCATATGCTATTGGTGGCGAAGACTTGCTTGAAGCCTGGAAAGTAGAACTTTTCATTAGCCGTCCTGATAACAAACCGGGGGTCTCGATGGAGGATATGATGTCAATGGTCATTGAACTTCAACAAGAAGTAATGCGTTTAAAAGGCCATAAAAGTGCCTGATGATAAAATTCATTAAAGAAAAAGTCAAATCCATTTTATCACTAATCCTAATCGGAATTTTTAAATTTTATCAGGGAGCTATTTCCCCTTATTTAGCACCAAGTTGTCGCTACACCCCTACCTGTTCGGAATATGGAGTTCAGGCAGTAAAAAAACACGGTCCTCTAAAAGGTGGTTGGTTAGCAATAAAGCGAATTTTACGTTGTCACCCCTGGGGTGGTCATGGGCACGACCCGGTTCCTTAAAGAACAAAAAAAATAAAAAGTATCTGTAGGAATTCTCAAGCGGCTACAGTTCAAAAGCCTTCGTTGGTATATTTTATCAAAGATTATGTATTTAGTATTTTTAAATTTGCATTTTTGTAGCTTAATAAAAAATGAATGCGTCGAGTAGTAATTATAGCTTTATTAGTTCTGGGAATTTTGACTTTCTTATTTGTCTTAGTTTGGCAAATACGCTCCTTTGTTCAGTCATCTGACCCCTGGAAAGCTATGCCACACGAAACTCCGGTAATCATTCAACTCTATGACAATGAACTGATATTTGGTGAAAGCCATTTCGAATACAGGCAATTAAGTGAACAAATCCCGATTCTTCAAAATTTAATTACTCAAACAACTACTCTCAATGATTATTTCGGCATTACTCCGGATCAAGCAATCATTGGATTAGACAAAATAAGCGTTCATAAAGCAGATTTCTTTTTCCTCTCAGGAAACAAAGACATAAAGCCCGCTATTCAACATGCTGACAGTTTGTTTAAAACGGCTGGCTATTCTGTAAGAAACAGAGTTTTTAGAGATGTTCAGCTTTTTGATGTGGTTATTGAAAGCGAGAACACTTCCTTTACTTATGCTTTTACCGAAGGTATATTTATATTTTCCTTTACTCCTTTTTTAGTTGAATCCTGTATAGTACAATTAAGAACAGATGCTACGGATATTTTAACAACCGGATTTGAAAGGTCTCTGGACCTCAGAGGCAAAAATGCGCCCCTGAGTCTGCATATACAAAGCAACTATATGCATAAATTGTCTTCCATATTTTTTAAATCCGGTAGCACGGGGTTTTTAAATTCTTTTAGCTTCTTAGGTGACTTTCTGACAATTGATGTTCACTTCCAAAAAAATGCTTTGCTGGCAAATGGCTATAGTTACAGCAATCCGGGTTCAGGAAATTTCATCAATGCTTTCAGAGGCGAAGCTGCCGATATGATGAAAATCTTATCTGTAGTACCTGATAATACCGCTTTTTATAAAGCTTTCAGTACTGAAAGCTTTGACACTTACACCGAAAGTCTAAGCTTTAGCGATACGTCTGCTAACTATATGCCCTATTTCACAAACTGGGTTGGCAATGAGTGGTTATTTGGCATTTCTGAGTCTTTACGCTCAGGGCAAGATACTGAAAATAACTTTTTGGTGGTCGCCAGCAGAGATGTAGACCTGAGCTTACAGGCTCTGGAAGAATTACACTTTGTATTAAATGATGACAGAGACAACCTGCTCAGTCTGCATAGAGGAATACCTGTTTATCAACTCGCCGTTTCGTTTTTAAACGATGTTTTCGGTCCTGAAATGCCGCAAATAACAGATCCTTTTTATTTCCAACTGGGCGAACAAATTGTTTTTACCAACTCAGTTTCTCAGGCTCAGTCAATTATTGACAGGTATAATAGCGACAATACGCTGGATAAGAACTTACATTTTTATCAGTTTTCAAGACAAATATCCTCTTACAGCAACGCTACTTTTTACCTGAATTTTGAAAAGTCATTCTCTTTACTTGAAAGTCTGAGCAACAATAACTTTTCAGAATTTTTAAGAGCAAACAGAACTGAACTTTCATCTTTTTCTGATATAAGTGCGCAGTTTAATAGCTTCAGAGATCTGCACTTTTTAAACATTTATATACCTTACGACACATTGCAATCTGCCGTATTCAGCAATAAAGCCTGGCAAACCCGCCTTGATGCAAAACCGGTTTCCACACCCGAAATTGTGATTAATCATAATAACAATGAAAAAGAAATCTTCCTGAGTGATTCAGAACACAATATTTATTTGATAAACAGAGCCGGGGATATTTTATGGAAAAGAAATTTAGGCGAAAGAATAATCGGAGATGTTTATCAAATGGACATTTACAACAATGGAAGACTGCAATATTTATTCACAACTACCACCCGTATTTTTTTAATAGACCGTAACGGAAATAATGTAACAAATTTTCCAATAAGATTACCTAAGCAGGCAACTGCCGGAATAACACTTACCGATTATGAAAATGACAAAAACTATCGATTTTTTGTTCCCTGCCGGGAAGGTAGTATTTACGGATATAGCAGAGATGGCGGCGCTTTACCGGGATGGAGCCCCAATAACATCAATATTAGTGTAAATCAACCCATTATTTATAAACGCTTTAATGGCAGAGACTATCTGATTAGCGCAAACTCTGAAGGAAACATTGCTTTTTTAAATCGCAGAGGTGAGCTAAGAAGACCGGTCATTAGCCTTAACAGCTCTTTCATTTCTCCTTTTGTAGCCATAAAAAAAGACAATCAACTGTCAATGATAAGCTTAGATACGGCTTCAAACCTGATTACGGTTTCTTCTAAAGGACAAACTGACACTTTAAACTTAAGCTCTCAACTAAATGCTAAATCTTTTGCTGTAAACAATTATGAAAACCCGGTAATTGTAATTGCAGACAGCTTTTCTTTTGAAATTCATGATATTGCCGGAGGTGAAGTTATTTCAAGAGAGTTTCAAGAGAGAATTTTGCCCGAATCACTTCGCTTTTATAATAATTACATTCTTTTCAATTCAGCCGATAAGTCAATTATTTATGCTTTTGATTTGAGTGGTCAGTTGCTTAATGATTTTCCTCTTCCCGGATATGGAAATGCTGTAATAGCTAGATTTGCAGAAGGAAGTCCTTATTTTGCAGTTATCCCTGAAGAAAATGGATTTATTTCCACATACAGAATTCGGTAAAGTTGACTAAACTTCTTCTTCAAGTGTGGCTATTATTGTCTGACCACCTTTTACTTTATCGTTTAAGTCAACCTCTATATTTGCATTTAGAGGTAAGAATACATCTACTCTGGAACCAAACTTAATGAATCCAAACTCATCTCCCTGGGTAACTTTATCTTCAACCTTCAGGTAATTAACAATTCTTCTGGCCAAAACACCGGCAATTTGTCTCAGCAATATTTCATTATTGTCATTTTTAATAACCACCGTATTTCTTTCATTTTCTTCTGAAGACTTGGGGTGCCAGGCTACCAAAAACTTTCCGGAATGATACTTTATATAAGGGATCTCTCCGCTAATAGGAACTCTGTTTACATGCACATTAGCCGGCGACATAAAAATAGACACCTGGATGCGCTTATCTTTAAAATACTCGTTTTCCATGACCTCTTCAATAACAACCACAGTTCCATCTGCAGGAGCAATAACTGTTTGTTCATCTACGGTAGTAATTCTGTGGGGGTGACGAAAAAAGTACATCACAAAGCCAAGCGTAAAAACAGACAATGCAATAATGCTCGTCTGCAATTTCTGCTGAATTGGTACAAAAAACTCGATGATGATATTTATCACTAAAAACAATAGTAATAAAAATATTACCAGTTTTTTCCCTTCCTTATGTATTCTTATTAATTTCAAGTGTTCTAAAGTTGATTAAAAAAAAGCTAAACACCATTGCAAAAAAATGCTTTGGCCTGCAAAAATACTATTTCAATTCCATACAAATAACAACAAATAAAAAACAACAAATGGAATTGTAAATAAAAGAGCATCAAAACGATCTAAAAAACCTCCGTGACCCGGCATAAAATTACCGGAATCCTTTATGTTAAAATTTCGTTTCATCAGCGATTCAACTAAATCACCATAAGTGCCAAATATAAATACAATACCTGCTATTCCGAGCCAGTCATTCCAATTTAATATTCCAACTAAAAAGTAAGCTGAAACCGCTACGACTATGCACCCGAACAGTCCCCCCAAACTTCCCTCCCAGGTCTTCTTTGGAGAAATTCTTTTAAATAGCGGGGTTTTACCAAAGCGGCTGCCAACCAAATATGCCATCATGTCATTTACCCAAATCATAACAACCACTCCCATTAATAAACTGCCATCATAAATATTATTTTCATTGCTAATTAAAAATTGACTTAAAATAATAGGTAAAGCAATGTAAATAATACCTAACACATTAAAAGCAACATTTCTCAAAGGAGCTTCAGCATTTGAATATAACTCCAGAATAAAAATAAAAAACAATAGGGCTAATGGGACAGCCATCATTTGTAAGGGCCAGGCTCCGCTATTTACAAGTGTGCTGAAAATAAAACCTACAGAGGCAGTTGTAAATAAAATTGGTTTGTAAAACCTACTTACATTGTTCGGTTTGCGGACATTCTTTAAAATATTGATATATTCATTTATCAAGAGGTTCATAAGTATGAAAAACAAAAAAACATAGGAATAGTAACTCCACAGAATTCCCCCTGCCATTAAAATCACAAACACAACTGCTGAAATCGCTCTTGTCTTAAATCCTTGCATTTGCTAGATCTTTTATACTTTGTGTTAAATTTGTTTTACTATTCAATCTCATTTGTTTTAATCAAGTTTAAGGCTTTTAAAACATGTCCTTCATTTACATAGATTTCAACTTCTCCAAAACCATAAGCTGAATCCTTTTTGTTTATCAAAACTACCTTAATATTGTTTTCCTCAAGCATTCCTTTTATTATTTCTGCTTTGAACTGATTACTGATAGACATTATTTTTATCCAATCTTTATGCATCTGTTTTAGTCAATTTTTATCTTTAGACAAAGTTGAAAATTGTTTAATTATCCGTTTGGTTTAAAATAACCTTTTCTTGTTGTTTTCGTTTAAAAAAATATAAACATAAGAAAACTAACGCTAATGAAACAGCGCTAATGTAAATCGGGAAAATATCTGTCTCTTCCATGTCTGCATCAATTATGCCCGCTTCATGCAAATTAAAAAAAGCAAGCTGAGCTCCGTTATGTACAAAGTGTCCGAATATAGGAAACCATAAAGAGTTAGTGTAATAGAAAACATATCCAAAAAGCATCCCTAAGGCCAGTCTTGGAAAAAACCCGAGAAACTGCATATGCATAAAGCTAAAAATAAATGCCGTGATAAAAATTGCTATAAATGCATGTCCAATCCATTTAGTAAATAAAGGCTGCATAGCCCCACGAAATAAAACTTCTTCAGCCACAGCAGGTACAATTGCAACCATTAATAAGACTACGAAAAAATCAGCTATGCTGTTAATTGTTATAAGCGACTTCAGCATAGCTTCAGTGCCACTTTCCATTTGACGAAGCGTTTCTTCAAGACCGGACAATGAATCAGGCAAACTGATATTTTGATTGAAGTCCAGTAACCAATAAACAAATGGCCAGGAAACGATAACAGTTATAAATGTCAGAAAATACAGACTAATGTCCGTCTTGCCGGAAAGGCTCAGCCCTTTAGTAATACTTTTCCCGTCAAGCATTACAAATATAATGGCCGGCAAAATAAAAATTCCCAGACTTAAAATAATCTGCATCCACCTAAAAACATGAATAACACTTCGGTCCTCAATGTTTTCCCAATCAATATAGCGTAGAGCATCTGTTCCCAGAAATAACGCAATAAGTAAAGACCCGACAACTGAAAAAATAACAAATGCAGAAAGCCATAACGTCAGTAGTATAATTATTTTAAACCAATATGACTTACCCGATAAAAAATCCGAATTGGAACTCATGAACATTAATTTGCGTAAATTTACACACAATTTCAGAATCTCATGGTAAAGATTGGAAACTTAGCGTTTAAAAATTTCCCCTTATTACTTGCTCCGATGGAAGATGTAAGCGACCCTCCCTTTCGTGAACTATGCAAGCAACAAGGTGCAGACTTAATGTATACGGAATTCATTTCCAGTGAAGGTCTTATCCGTTATGCCGATAAGAGCATGCAAAAACTAGACATTTTTGACTATGAAAGACCTATTGGTATTCAGATTTTTGGAGCTGAACTGGACTCCATGCTCAGAGCTGTTGAAATCGTAGAAGAAGCCAATCCCGATATAATTGACATAAACTTTGGTTGTCCTGTAAAAAAAGTTGTCTGCAAAGCTGCCGGAGCAGGGATATTAAGAGATATACCCAAAATGGTTAAACTTACTGAGGAAATTGTTAAAAGAACAAATAAGCCTGTAACAGTCAAAACCCGGCTCGGCTGGGATGAAAACACTATGTTTATAGTAGAAGTAGCAGAAAGGTTGCAGGATGTGGGAATAAAAGCCATTTCTATACACGGTCGAACGAGGAAACAAATGTATAAGGGAGAAGCCGACTGGCGATTAATCGGGGAAGTGAAGAATAATCCCAGGATGACAATACCGGTTTTTGGAAATGGTGATGTAGACTCTCCCCAAAAAGCACTCGAAATGAAGAACCGTTTTGGGGTTGACGGTATTATGATAGGCCGGGCATCAATTGGTTATCCATGGATTTTCAGAGAAATAAAAGCTTTCTTACAAGACGGGACAATTCTGCCTCCTCCGGAAATTAGTGAAAGAGTTTCGGCATGTCGTCAGCATTTAATGCGTTCTATTGAATGGAAAGGCGAAAAACTTGGTATCTTTGAAATGCGTAGACATTATACAAACTATTTTAAAGGCTTTGAAGGCATTAAACCTTTTCGCCAAAAACTGGTAACATTTGAAAATAGTCAGGACATTATGGATACCTTGAATGAAATATTAGAAACTTACGGACAAATTGAAAACGTCTGCAAAAACGAAAAACAGGAACTATGATATTGTTAGTCGTGCTGTTTATATTTTTAGCTGTTGGTACAGCCTTATATTCTTATCTTAAAAACAAAAAGAAAAGGGTAGAAGAGACCTTTTTAAAGGTATTGCCTGTATTGCATAAAAAAAATCATCTTTTCACCTCTTTGGAAACCGCAATTGAGCCATACATGAATGATGAAAGCAAAATTTTACATTCGGTAATTGAAATGGAAAACGAAATCGAAAGAAAAACCACTCTGAATGATTTAATTTCTGAAGAAGCAAGGGAATATTTGAAAAAAGATACCGACAAAAATAACAAAGCCTCATTATCCCTTAATGAAATGATTTTACTGGAAAATGACCTGATTGAATATATCGGCAGAATTTTTGAAATGGCTGAAGGGGATGTAAATATTCATAGCAATACAAATTTTAGCAGTCTGGAAGAAGAATGGATTCTCTTTTCTGCAGAATTGGAGGAAGTAAAAATAGCATTTAATAAAGTAGCCACGGATTACAATGAATCTGTAAAGGCTTTTCCTACGTCACTAATAGCAAAGACATTTCGTTTTAAGCCGGTAATTACCTTAACGGGTTCAAGTTGGTATGACAGATATTTGGAACAAAAAAAATAATTTTAGCATTATCATGAAATAAATTAGACACTATTTTCGATTTAAGGAAAGTGTCTGCCAAATTTACAGCTTATCTTAGTTGGCATATAAATTGATAAATCATTTAAAAAAACAAGTAAATAAACAAGTATGGAATTTTTAATTTTAATTCTTTTAATTATGGGAGCCAGCTGGTATGTCGGCAATAAGCTCCAGAGAAAATTTGACCAGTATTCTAAAGTTCCTCTTCAATCCGGTCTGAGTGGAAAGGAAATAGCTAAAAAAATGCTGAACGAAAGCGGTATATATGATGTAGAAATTATCTCAGTACAAGGCCGTCTGACGGATCATTATAACCCTTTAAACAAAACGGTTAACCTAAGTCCTGATGTATACAACGGGCGCTCGGTTGCTGCAGCTGCAGTTGCAGCACATGAATGTGGTCACGCCATACAGCATGCTACTGCTTACAGTTTTTTAAAAATGCGCTCGGCCCTCGTTCCGGTAGTAAGCTTTGCCTCTAAATATATTCCATGGTTACTCATCGGAGGAATCTTATTATTGCAAACATTCCCTTATTTACTACTCTTTGGAATCTTTTTATTTGCAACTACAACACTTTTTAGTTTTGTAACACTTCCTGTAGAGATAGATGCCAGCAAAAGAGCTTTAAATTGGCTGAACAGTACAAAAATTACTCACGGCGAAGAACATGTGATGGCTAAAGATGCCCTAAAATGGGCAGCTAAAACTTATGTAGTAGCAGCATTAGCTTCTTTAGCAACCTTACTTTATTATGTAATGATTTACATGTCCAGAAGGTAGAAAAAATCAAATAATTATAACTAAAAAAAACGCGCTCTTTACAAAGGGTGCGTTTTTTTATGTCAATATTTAAACTGATTATCAGTCCATTGTGAGCAAATGAAAAATATTTTTAGAAAGTCTGTTGTTTATGCAAAAATTAAATCTTAACTTTGCCAACCATTTTACAAAGTAAAAGTATTAATCGTGAATAAACTTACATACAAAACTGTATCTGCAAAACCTCAGGAGGTTAAGAGAAACTGGCATATTATTGATGCTGAAAATCAAATTGTAGGCAGAATTAGTAGCAGAATTGCAACAGTTTTAAGAGGAAAGCATAAAGCTTCTTACACTCCACATGTTGACTGTGGTGACTTTGTTATTGTAATCAATGCTGCAAAAGTTCGCTTTACCGGCAACAAAATGCAGCAGAAAACATATATCCGCCATACCGGTTACCCGGGTGGACAGCGTTTTGCAACAGCTAAGCTTTTGTTGGAAAAAAAGCCAAATGCCGTTCTTGAAAACGCTATCAAAGGGATGCTGCCTAAAAATCGTTTAGGAAGAGCTATGTTTAAAAAACTATTTTTATATGAAGGAGATCAGCATCCTCATACAGCTCAAAAACCACAAACTTTAAAATTCTAATTGAATGGATGTTATAAATACATTAGGAAGAAGAAAAACTTCCGTAGCAAGAGTTTACCTGAAAAAAGGTAGCGGTAAGATTTTAGTAAACGGCAAAGATTACAAAGTTTATATACCTGTACCTCACCTTCAGGATAAACTGATGAAACCATTAGTCCTAACTGAATTAACCAATGAGTTTGACATCAAAATAAATGCTCATGGCGGTGGAATTAAAGGTCAGGCTGAAGCCATAACACTTGGTATTGCAAGAGCTCTTGTAAAATTAAATGAAGACCTTAAGCCGATTTTGAAAAAAGAAAAACTTCTTACACGTGATCCCAGAATGGTTGAGCGTAAGAAGCCGGGTCTTAGAAAAGCACGTAAGAGAGATCAATTTAGTAAACGTTAAGCAAAACATTCCAATGAGAGAACTCACACAAAAGGAATTACTTGAAGCAGGTGTACACTTTGGTCACCTGAAAAGAAAATGGAACCCTAAAATGTTACCCTACATTTTTATGGAGAAAAAAGGTATCCATATTATTGACTTGAATAAAACCAACGATAAGTTGCAGGAAGCTGCCAATGCAATCAAAAACATTGCGCAATCAGGCAGAAAAATACTTTTCGTTGCTACTAAAAAGCAAGCTCAGGAAATTGTAGAAGAATGTGCAAAAAAAGTAAATATGCCATTTGTCACTGAACGTTGGTTAGGTGGTATGCTTACGAACTATTCTACAATCAGAAAGTCAATCAAAAAAATGCAGGCAATTGACAAATTGCTGAATGACCCGACTGCTGAGAATATTACAAAAAAGGAAAGATTAGTTCTTTCAAGAGAAAAAGATAAATTAGAAAGAGTTCTGGGAGGAATTGCAAATCTTGTGAGAATCCCAACAGCTATATTTGTAGTAGATATCAGCACTGAGCATATTGCAATTTCAGAGTCTAAAAAACTTAACCTGACCACTTTTGCTATGGTTGATACCAACTCTGACCCTTCTTTGGTTGATTACCCTATTCCAGCAAATGATGATTCTACCAAATCTATCAAGCTTATCACACACTACATTACAGATGCTATACTAGAAGGTCTTAAAGAGCGTGAAGCGGATAAAAATGCAGCGGCTGCTGAAGAAGAAGCTGCTGAGGAAGAAGAAAGACAAGCTGCGGCAGCTGTGGATGAGGATGATACCGAAGAAAGCGGAGATGGCGAAACACCTGCTAAAGCCGGTTTAAGAAAAAGACGTCGTACCGGTAAAGAAGGTACATCAGAAAAAAAATAATTTTTTAAATAAAAGCTAAAATTAAGAAATGCAAATTTCAGCAACAGAAGTAAACGAGCTAAGAAAACAAACCGGTGCAGGACTGATGGATTGCAAAAAAGCGCTTACAGAGTCCGGTGGTGATTTTGATAAAGCAATTGACTTTTTAAGAAAAAAAGGGCAAAAAGTTTCTGCCCTTAGAGCAGGCAAAGATGCCAATGAAGGAGTATCTATTGCTTTAACAAATGCCGACAAAACCAAAGGCGTTGTTATTAAATTAAAGTGTGAAACTGATTTTGTAGCTAAAAATGAGGACTTTGTTAAGTCTGCCCAGGCTTTTGCTAAAGTTGCTTTAGATGCTAATGCAAAGAGCCTTGATGATTTATTGAAAATCAGTATGGATGGCACTACCGTTAAAGAAAAAGTTGACGAATTGGTAGGAACAATAAACGAAAGAATTGAACTTTCAGATTATCATATCATGGAATCAGAAGGATTGGTAGAATATATACATGCCAATAACAAAATAGCTGTTTTAGTAGCTTTAAATGTTAAAGTAAACGATGCAATTTCAGAAGCAGGTAAAGATGTGGCTATGCAAATTGCAGCTATGAATCCTGTAGCAGTCGATAAAAACGGTGTAGATGCTTCTATCGTTGAAAGAGAACTTGAAGTTGGACGTGAGCAAGCCAAAGCTGAAGGAAAACCGGATAATATCATTGATAAAATTGCTACCGGCAAACTTGAAAAGTTTTACAAGGAAAACACCTTGCTCAATCAGCCTTTTGTAAAAGACGGAAATTTAACTGTTGGTAAATTCTTACAAACGGTAGATAAAAATCTTACGGTAAAAGAATTTAAAAGAATTTCATAATTTAAAAAAAAGAGAGAATATTTATTCTCTCTTTTTTTTTATCTTTTTTATAGCAAAAACAGTTTTAAATACATTTAATTTAATCGTCCCTATTATACACAAACCTTTGTAAATGAAATATAAAAAAGTATTACTTAAGCTAAGCGGTGAAGCATTAATGGGCTCAAAAGGCTTTGGAATAGACCCTTTAGTGATAACGCAATATGCACAAGAAATCAAGTCTGTAATTAATGAAAAAGTTGAAATAGCTGTCGTAATTGGCGGAGGAAATATTTTCAGGGGATTGCAGGCTGAAGAAAACGGAATTGACCGTGTACAGGGAGATTATATGGGAATGCTTGCTACCATTATCAATGGGATGGCATTACAAAGCGGACTGGAAAAAGAAGGTTTGTATACCCGCTTAATGTCGGCCATTAAAATGGAAGAAATCTGTGAGCCGTATATTAGGAGAAGGGCTGTCAGACATCTTGAAAAAAACAGAGTAGTTATTTTTGGTGCAGGTACCGGAAACCCTTACTTCACAACAGACACCGCCGCCGTTTTGAGAGCTATTGAAATCAATGCTGATATTATACTGAAAGGTACGCGTGTAAATGGAATCTATGATAAAGATCCGGAAAAATTTGATGATGCTGTTAAATACAATAACATCACCTTCAATGAGGTTTATTCTAAAAAATTAAACATCATGGATATGACTGCGTTTACTTTGTGCAGAGAAAATCATTTACCTATTATGGTTTTTAACATGAATGAAAAAGGAAACTTAAAAAGAATTTTATCAGGTGAGGCTATAGGTACACTTGTTGAAGATTAAAATTTGTGTAAATTTGTCTTATAAAAATCAAAACAATGGAAGAGTTAGAGCTTAAAATAGAAGAGGCAAAAGAATCAATGCAAACAGCTATTGATCACCTGGAAAACGAACTTTTAAAAATAAGAGCCGGAAAAGCTTCTGCAGGAATGCTGGAAGGTATTTTTGTAGATTACTACGGAGTAAACACTCCTTTAAATCAAGTAGCGAACATCAGCACTCCGGATGCAAAGACCATAATTATTCAACCCTGGGAAAAAAACATGTTAGCTCCTATAGAAAAATCTATTCAAAAGGAAAACCTTGGACTAAACCCTATGAATGATGGAGATATCATCCGTATTTCAATTCCCCCTTTGACAGAAGAAAGACGTAAAGAGATAGTAAAGCGGGTGAAAATATTAGGTGAAAATGCGAAAGTTAGCATAAGAAACAGCCGCAGAGACATAAATGATGAAGTTAAAAAAGCAGTAAAAGACGGTTTAGCTGAAGATATAGCTAAATCAACCGAAACAGAAGTGCAAACTTTAACTGATGAGTTTACTAAAAAAGTAGACAATCACATTACTTCAAAAGAAAACGAACTTCTAACCATTTAGATTTAGTTTCTTCAAACTTCATCAAGCTCTTCCAATACGGTTCTGAAAGCGACAAACTTATCTTTATACTTTGAAGCATGTTCTTCCTGTAGTTTTGCAGCAAACTTACTTTGATAGATATGCAGGTCTTTCATTTCTTTAAAGAAATATTGTACCGCATAAGAAACACCCTCATTATCAGGTGAAGGCATAATTAACTTACAAAGTTTAAATCCCTGAAAACATTCAGTATTCATCACATCAGGAATGTGCTTTTTTTGCATCCAGGTCAACCATTCTTCTGTAATATCATGGTCGACTTTTATCGTAACGTTATATACAAACATAATAGGTATTGCTAATTAAAGTCGCCCCTTAAACTACGAAAACGTTTTCGGGCTTCTACTACATAAATGCTGCCATAGTGATTTATAATTAACTCTTCATACCACTCCAGGGCTTTTTCTCTGTTTTTAGCATAATTTTCAGCCACGTAACCGAGTTGAAAGAGCGCTTTATCAACTTTCACAAACTCAGGATAATTCATCACCACATATTCTAACTGCTGCATAGCATTGTCGTATTCTCTCTGTGATATTTTAATATCCGCAATCTTTAAGGCAATATCCGGAGCAAGCGAGTGATTCGGAAAAACTTCATTTATTAAGTTTAATTGGGCAATAGATTCCTCATTTCTATTCTGCAAATGAAGTAATTCTGCTTCTGCATACATGCGAATAGGTGTATCAGTCGTATCTAAGGCTAAATGATCTCTTATAAAGACATACAATTCAATAGCATCATTCGAAATAAAGTTTGAAGTAGCCGATTTGAGCACTTTCAGTTGTGTTTGAGCCCATTCAAAATCCCCCCGAAAATAAGACAATTTTGCATTTTTAAAGCGTGCTTCTTCAATCATTGGATTGTTGCGCATCGTCTTTTCAACCTGAGAATATAATAGCGAAGCATCCCATACATTTCCCCTCATTACATAATAATCTCCCAACTGCAATTTTATGCTGGCTTCAGTCTGCTGGTCAATTCCGGGAAGCTTCTTAACTTCCTCAAGCATGTTTACAGCCCTGTCTAAATCGTATAAATATTTGGCGTGTATTTCTGAACGCTCTAAAACTGTAGAAATCGTATTACGGTTAGTTCCAAAAGTCTGTAAATATTCAGCATAAGCTTCATCCAGCTTTTCCACATCCTCAGAAGTGTAATCTAAACTGCTAATCAATTTATCCTTCATAGCAGACAAAAGCCCCATGCGGGCACTCCGATAATGTCTGAAATCACGCCCTTTATCAATTACGTATTGAAATGCTTCAATAGCTGTTTCATAGTGTTCTTCGGCAGATGCTGCCTGAGCTAATTCCAATACTCTTTTCCCGTCTTCATTCAATCTTCTGTCTATAGCCCTTACCTGCCTGAAAGCTGCACTAAAATCCTTGTTTTGAATTAATAGCCAAACAAGCATATCTGAAAAGACTAACTGCTGGGGGTGCTGTTGAATTTTACCAAAAAGTTGCTGACGTAGCTCCCTGGATAAGTTTTCTTCTTCAAGTCTGAACTGTAAGGTGTTTTTTAACTGCTGTATCTGATTGGGATTATGGCGTAAGTGCTCTAAGTAAAAACTGATTGATTTGGAAAAATTATCTTTTCTTAAATATATACCGGCTATCTCAAAGTTAAATCGTTTATCATCATTTAATAGTTCTTTACCTTTTATATAGGTTTCAGCAGCATAGGAATACTCCCTTATACCATTAAATGAATTTGCCAGACTTCTGATTTGTCTCTCATCCGCTGTTAATGCATTCAACGCTCTGTCAAACTGACTTTTTGCCTTATCAGACTGCCCGCTTTGAATATATACATACCCTAAATCGACTATAAAATTTAATTCGTTTCTATTTCTGCGAATATTTCTTTGAGTAAGCTTTTCCGCTTTTTCATAATCCTTAAGAAGTATGTAAGAGTTAAATAAATAGCGGTATAAAAAATTAGAGCCGGGCTCTTTATCATATAAGCGCTCAAAAATTTCAGCTGCTCGCTCATAGTCTTCATTTTGATAATACTGAAGAGCCAAAGACCTTTCCTGATCCTGAGCTATTACAGGACTAATCATCATTATAGTGAAGAAAATTAAAAATATAAACTTAAATGCTTTTTTCATGTGTTGCTTTTCGCGGATGTCCAAAAAAAATCAATCGGGTGTTTTAAAACACACTATAATCAAACGTCAATATATAAAGATTAGTTTTTAAAACCTAAAAAGGATTCCGGCTATTTAATTATCAATATTTTAATCTGTAATAAAGCATTTTCAGGTATTCATTATTAACGGTAATCAATCCGGCTTCATCCTGCCACCAAATATCCGGGTTAAAAGATTCTACCGGAGCCGGAAAAATCGCATAGGGCATCTTATTTCTTCTAAACACTCTTTTAACCGTTTGATGAATTCTGCGTGTATGAAAAGACGATGAGGTAATTGCAAAATTTTCTAATTGGTTGTCTACAACATACTTTTTGATGGCATTTATTTCTTCCCAGGTGTTTTTTCCAATTTCAAGGAGCATAACTTTTCCGGAATCTATCCCCAATTCTTTCAGTCTTATAGAAGTCAACATCCCTTCATGATCAGTATAACCGGCTGCTTTCAAATTATTTGGTATAATAATTCCCGTGCAAACTATTTTGTCAATCTCATGTTGATTATATAGTTGAAAAGCAAAATTTGCCCTTTCGTAAGGATTTCCGGACAATACAAAAAGAACATCGATAGATGTTTCCGGTAATTTTTCATATACCAGAAAATTTCCTAAAGATTTTAAAATAGGTTTTCTTGCTGCAAATAAGATAAGTGGAATTAAGATTAGTAAAATCCACCATCTTTTGAGAAGAATTCGAAAAAAATTCATAAACTTGAATTTAAGCAGAAAGGTAAAAATATAATTTTTATGGCAACTAACTGGAAAAAAGCCGTTATCACTGATATAATTGATGAAACGCCTACTACAAAGAGGTTTTTTTTATCGCTGGAAGATGAAACGGTTTTTGATTTTATTCCCGGGCAATTTATAACTCTGGATTTACCCATAGCTGAAAAACCCTCCAAAAGGTGGAGGCACTATTCAATTGCCAGCAACCCTAAAGGAGACAATACTGTAGAATTGGTGATTGTTTTGGTAGAAGGCGGTTTGGGAACCAATTTTCTTTTTAAGGAAGCCTGTCTTGGAACTTCATTCCCTGTTAGAGGCCCTTTAGGAAAATTTACACTTAAACCGAATCCCGATAATGAAATATGCTTTATTTGTACGGGTACCGGTATTGCTCCATTTCGTTCCATGCTTTTAGATTTCTATGAGAATAATGCCGAACATCCTCCTGTTAAATTGATTTTCGGAACCAGGAATATTGAAAATATACTGTACTATGAAGAAATGAAGTCCTTAGAAAGAAAGATGAAAAATTTTGATTATTACCCGGTGTTATCACGAGAGTCTTCAACTGAGTGGGACGGTAGAAAAGGATATGTCCACCCGGTTTATGAAGAGCTTTTTAAAGACAAGAGGCCGGCAGATTTTTACCTGTGCGGATGGAAAAACATGATACAGGAAGCCCGGAACCGATTACAAGACATGGGATATTCCAGAAATAACATTCATGTAGAAATATATGGTTAATCTAACCATTTCAGGCGACCTAATTCATAAGATGAAGTAACACCGTCTTTCTTTAACAATAAATGTCCCCATTCATTTGTGCCGCAAATTTCTGCTAGGATTTCAAATTCATTATCCTGTAAAAATCTTTTTTTCTCTTTAAAGCCATATAATTGATTGTCAAAGTTGTCTCTGAGTAGAGTAACACCTTGTGTTTTTAGTTGGAGGTGCCGTTCTTCCAGATGAATAAATAATTTTCTTGCTAATTCAACGATATCAAATTCCTGATTCAATTCGGCACTGAGAGAGGTTGCATTTAATACCTCTTCAGGAAAAACAGTTTGATTAACATTTATTCCAATACCAACTATTGAGCTTTTTAAGTTGTTGTTCTCCAGATTGTTTTCAATTAGAATGCCGCATATTTTTTTATTATTAACATAAATATCGTTCGGCCACTTAATTTGAATAACTTCTTTTTTTAAAAAGATTGCAAAAAAATCAGCAACGGCTAAAGCTATAGACCTGCTAAGGTCAAAACCGGAATCCACTGGGATGAAATCAGGATAAAAAATCACTGATAAATAGATGTTTTCACCTTTGTTACCAAACCACTTTCTGCCGTATTGTCCTTTTCCCTTTTGTTGTTCAAATGACAGAATTGCCGTCCCATCAACTGGCTTGGTTTTTGATAACAATTTTTTAGCGTATTCATTCGTTGAATCCGTGTAAGAAAGAATATAGAAAACCTTTCCTACGAAACTGTTGTTAACAATATTGTTCAATATAATTTGTATTTTCGTATTTCAAATATAAAACAAAAGTTGAAAGGAATTCATAAGAAAGAAACAAAAAAAAACAAGCAACAACTACTATGTGATGTAATTGCAGATGCAATCTCTGAAAAAAAAGGAGAAGACATTTTACAAATTGATTTGGGAGAAGTTTTAGAGACTGTTACTGATTATTTTATAATATGTCATGCTAAATCAAATACTCAGGTAAAGGCTATCGCTGAAAACATCATTGAAAAAGTTAAGCAAGATACTGATCAAAATCCGATATATAAAGAGGGCTTAACCGCTGCTAATTGGATTCTGATTGACTACTTTGATGTGGTGGTTCATATTTTTCAAAAAGATGCCCGGGATTTTTATCAACTGGAAGACCTTTGGGGGGATCAGAATACCGTCCGTTTGAATAAATAAACCCTTAGTTAATCAAATAAATTTTATAGAAAAAGGAAGAGTTTTTATGCATAAAGTATAAAGTCTTCAGACAAAAAAATTGCAGAAATGAAAAAAGGAACCGAAAATCCTTCAAAAAAACCTAAGTTAACCGGGCCACAGAAGCCAAAGTTTAATTTTTACTGGATTTATGCATTAATAGCCGTATTGCTTATAGGGCTTCAGATATATAGTTTTCAGGGTAGTATTGAAGAAATAGATTACCGCTCTTTTGAGCAGGAAATGTTGAAAGAAGGTCATGTTGAAAAGATGATTGTTGTTAACAATGAGTTCGTGGAGGTCTTCATCAAAGAGTCTTCATTGGAGTTGGAGCAATTTGAAGATGTTGCCGAAACTGCCTGGGGATCTCAAAATCAGGGGCCGCATTTTAAATTCAGTATAGGCTCTGTTGATTACTTTCAGGAACAAATAGCTAAAGCTCAGGAAGCTACTGCTGAAAGTGAATTAGCAACGATAACTTTTGAAAGAAGAAGAAATTGGTTTACTGATGCCTTAGGTTGGATGTTGCCTATTTTCATTATAATTGCCATTTGGTTATTTATAATGCGTCGTTTAAGCGGCGGTGGGGGCGGTCCCGGGGGTCAGATTTTCAATATAGGAAAGTCTAAAGCAACCTTGTTTGATAAAGATACCAAAGTAAGTGTGAGCTTTAAAGATGTCGCAGGCCTGGATGAAGCGAAGGAAGAAGTGATGGAAATTGTAGACTTTCTGAAGTATCCCAAAAAGTATACAGAACTTGGAGGTAAAATACCGAAAGGAGTGTTGTTGGTTGGAAGCCCCGGAACAGGAAAAACTTTAATGGCAAAAGCTGTTGCAGGAGAAGCCCAGGTTCCGTTTTTTAGTATTTCAGGCTCTGATTTTGTCGAAATGTTTGTAGGAGTAGGTGCTTCCAGAGTAAGAGATTTATTTAAACAAGCCAGAGAAAAAGCTCCGTGTATTATCTTTATAGATGAGATTGATGCCATTGGACGGGCAAGAGGCAAAAACATGATGCAAGGTGGTAATGATGAAAGAGAAAATACATTGAATCAGCTTTTGGTAGAAATGGATGGTTTCAGTGGCGACTCGGGAGTTATTCTGCTTGGAGCAACTAACCGCCCGGATGTTTTGGACTCAGCACTTTTGCGTCCCGGACGTTTCGACCGCCAGATAACAATAGATAAACCGGATATGGTCGGAAGGGAGCAAATTTTTAAGGTACACCTTAAGCCTATCAAACTCTCCAAAGATGTAGATGAGAAAAAATTGGCAGCACAAACTCCCGGTTTTGCAGGAGCAGAAATAGCAAATGTTTGCAATGAAGCCGCTCTAATCGCCGCACGTAGAAATAAAAAGCAAGTTGAAATGAAGGATTTTAACGATGCGATAGACCGTGTTATAGGTGGATTGGAAAAGAAAAATAAAATTATCTCACCGGAAGAAAAACAAATTATTGCTTATCACGAAGCCGGTCATGCTATTTGCGGGTGGTTTTTTGATTTTGCTCACCCCCTTGTAAAAGTTTCTATAGTGCCCAGAGGGATGGCTGCTTTAGGTTATGCTCAATACCTACCTAAAGAGCAGTATCTTTACACTACAGAGCAACTTATGGATAGTATTTGTATGACTCTTGGTGGACGTGCCGCAGAAGAAATAATCTTTGGTAAAATCTCAACAGGAGCACAAAATGATCTGGAAAGGATTACTAAAACGGTCTACTCCATGATTACCCAATATGGAATGAACAAAAAAATCGGACATATTTCTTTTACAGATAATAGTGGCGAATATAACTTCAAGAAACCATACTCTGAAGAAACAGCTAAGCTTATCGATATTGAAGCTCGTGACCTCATTAATATTGCTTATCAGCGAACCATAGATCTTTTAAATGAAAAGAGAAGCCAGTTGGAGTTAATTGCAAAGGAGTTGTTGGATAAAGAAATTATTTTTAAGTCTGATATTGAGCGGATGATTGGTAAACGACCGATGGAAATTAAAGCAGAAGAAGCTGAAAAAATAGCATTAAACGGTACTAAAAAAGAAACTGAGACCGAAGAGAAGTCAGATGGAGAGACAACTCCCAAGGAAGAGAATGAAGATTACACAAACAGTACAGCCGATTTAAAAAGCGATAAGAAAACAGACGAGGAAAAGCTTTCTTGAATAAATTAATTTCTTTTTATGAAGGAAACCACTCCAAAAGAAAAAGTACTGAAGAGGTTGCGGTCAGCATTAATTTATAAAAACCAACCTCCGCATCTGCCTACTGAAAAACCCGTAAACAAATCATCTGAAAATGATATTTTGTTTGCAGAAAATTTTGTTTCAAACGGAGGCGGTTTCGTGTTTTCTGAATCTATGTTCCAATTAGGCGAGGATTTGTACAATCTCATTCGTCAAAATAAATGGAAAAATATCTATTTTAGTGATGACGACTTGCTTACCCTCATTGAAGATGAAATGGCTATCAATGTCATTAAAAAAGGCCGTTTTTTTGAAAATAAACCTTTGGATGCAGCTATTTGCCTGGCAGATGTGCTGATTGCTGAAAACGGAAGTGTTTTAATCAGTTCGCATAAAGACCTGGGAATAAACTTCACCAGTCTACCGGAAAATCTGATAGTAATTGCAAGCGTAGAACAAATTGTACCGGAATGGAAATCCGCCATAAAACAAATATCTGAAATTTATTCTTCCAAAAACACCGTGGGGATGCTCCATGTTTATGGTGGAAAACGGAAAAAGCTGCATTCAAAACAGCTTGCAACCGGACGCAATCTTTTTCTTCTCTTAATTGAAAACATATCCGTTTGAGTAGCCGAAAAAAATACTTTTTTGCATCAGACTTTCATCTGGGATTAAGCGCTAAAACAGTAAGTGAAGATCGGGAGCGTAAAATTATACGCTGGCTGACTTCTATTCAAAGTGAAGCAAAGTCTATCTTTTTGGTAGGTGATTTATTCGATTTTTGGTTTGAATACAAAACTACTGTACCAAAAGGTTATGTGCGATTTCTTGGAAAACTGGCAGAACTAAAAGATGCCGGTATTGATATTTTTATTTTTACAGGCAATCATGATTTATGGATGCGTGACTACTTCCCGAAAGAGTTGAATATCCCGGTATATCACAAGCCAATTATAAAAGAAATAGAAGGTAAAAAATTTATGATTGGCCATGGGGATGGCTTAGGGCCGAAAGACAAAGGCTATAAGATTTTGAAAAAAGTTTTTACTAATCCATTCTGTAAGTGGGCTTTCAGGCAAATTCATCCGGACTTTGGCATACGTTTGGCTAATTACTTTTCTAAAAAAAGTCGCTATGCACAAAAACCGGAAGAACATAAATTAAAAAATTTAGAAGACGAATGGTTGTATCTTTATGCTAGAGAAAAAGCAAAAAATACAGATATTAATTATTTTGTTTTTGGACACAGACATTTACCTTTAGATATTGAAATCAAGAAAGATTGCCGGTATTTAAACTTAGGTGATTGGTTAGATTATTTCACTTATGCAGTTTATGATGGAAAAAAAATGGAAATCAAAATATTTGAAAATGAGCATGACAGTTTTCCTGTTTATGTTCATACTCTTGCCGGTAAAAGCTGATGAATGGCATGTAAATATGTTTTTGGAAACAAATGCTGTAATCGCTAAAGTAGATGCGATTGGAAATATTTACCTCATCACCAATGAAGGAACGCTAATTAAATATAACCGGGAAGGTAAAGAAATTGCAGATTTTAGAGAGCGCAGATTTGGAAAGCCGGGAAGCTTGGATGTTACGAATCCAATGAAAATATATTTGCTATACCCTGAATATTCAAGAGTAGTAGTTTTAGACAATATGCTGAATACCAAAGGTGTTTTTGACCTAAATCAGCGTCGTTTAAATACGATTACAAATGTAGCTTTTTCAGTCGATAACAATTTTTGGGTTTATGACAAAACAGAAAGGCAAGTAAAAAAATTAAGCGATAACTTAGAAGTGTTGCACGAAAGTGATGATTTTAGAATGTTGTTCAACTTTGATTTTGATCCGGTTTTTATGATTGAACGAAATAATTTACTGCATATCTCCGATGGCAGAAACGGAATTGCACTTTTTGACTTATTCGGCAGCTTCTCCAAATTCATTCCCTTAGAATCAGTAAGTGAGTTTTCTGTAGATAAAAACTGGATTTACTATATAGAAAGCAATAGTCTGAAAGCATATAATACACGATTAATGATAGAGGAATCTTCGGAACTCCCAAATACTGAAGAATATATTTCCGCAGTATTTAAAAATAACCAATTGGTTGTATTAACCTCAAAAGGCTTAACTTTGTACCAGAAAAGATAAGTTTTATGCTGGATAAATTAAAAGCCATTAAAGAAAGATGGCAGGAAGTTAGTTTGATGCTTTCAGACCCGGAGCTCATGTCTGATATGAATCGCTACACTAAGCTGAATAAAGAATATAAAGACCTGGAAAAAATAGTCGTTAAGTATGATGAATACCGCGATGTATTAAGCAATATTAAAGCCAATAAGGAAATAATTGATAAAGAAAAAGACGAAGAATTTCGTCAAATGGCTAAAGGTGATTTGGATCAACTTAATGAAAAAAAAGAAGCACTGATTGATGAAATAGAATATATGCTTCTTCCCAAAGATCCTGAGGATGAAAAAGATGTGGTTCTGGAAATCCGTGCAGGTACAGGTGGTGACGAAGCTTCAATTTTTGCCGGAGATTTATTTAAACTTTACTCAAAGTTTATTGAAAGAAAAGGCTGGCAATTGGAAGTAATTAGCTTAACCCTTGGAACTTCCGGAGGTTATAAAGAAATCATATCTAATGTTAAAGGCGAAAATGTATATGGTATTTTAAAATTTGAATCCGGTGTACACAGAGTTCAAAGAGTTCCGGAAACTGAAACCCAGGGTAGAGTTCATACTTCTGCGGCTACCGTTGCTGTTTTACCGGAAGCAGATGAGGTGGATATTAAAATAAATACAGCAGATATCCGAAGAGACACTTTTCGCTCATCAGGGGCCGGTGGTCAGCACGTAAACAAAGTTGAATCTGCTATTCGCTTAACTCACATACCCTCAGGTGTAGTCGTGGAATGTCAGGAAGGGCGAAGCCAGTTGAAAAACTACGAAATGGCTATGCAAGTCCTGAGAACCAGATTATATGAGGAAAGTCTTAGAAAAAAACAACAGGAACTTGCCGATAAAAGAAAAACATTAGTTTCAACCGGTGACCGTTCAGCTAAAATCAGGACATATAATTATCCGCAGGGACGATTTACAGACCACCGAATAAACATGACTACTTATAATCTCGCTGAAATCATGAACGGTGAAATCGATGAGGTAATAGACCAATTAAGAATAGCAGAAAATACAGAGAAAATGAAAACCGGATCTTAATTTTTACAGCTGTTTCTCAGCTTTTCTATGGACTTTTCAAAATTGAACACTACATTATGAGATACTTATCTGTTTTATTTATTTTCTTAATCGCCTTTTCTAATCAGGTTTATTCAAATATTCCCGATAAAGATTTTGAAAACTGGACGGCATCCCCATTAGGAAACTTCGAAAAGCCCTCCAGTGGATGGTGGGTAAGCCTTAATCCATTGGCAAATCTGGGAGCAGAAGTTACCGTTGAAAAAACAACTGACTCTAATTCCGGAAACTATGCGGCTAAGCTTACTACAAAAGAATGGGGTGACTTTTTAATTCCCGGGCTTCTTATTTCCGGAAACTTTGACCTGTCAGCCGGTATAGATGCAATAGAAGAAGGACAGCCTTATGAACTAAAACCTTCCCTTTTCACCGGCTATTATAAATATTTTCCTGTTGCAGAGGATTCTGCAGCCATTTATGCGGGTATAAGCTATTTTAATACCACCACCAACGAAAGAGAAATTATTGCTGAAGCAGCAATATCTCCCGACCAAACTGCTGAGCAATATACCTACTTCGAAATTGAATTTGAATACTTTATTGAGGATATTCAACCCGACAGTATTTCAATAGTGCTGAGTTCCAGTTTCAATACAGATAACCCTTTACTAACTCCCGGGAGCATTTTGTATATTGATGACATAGATGTCTTAGTAAATGTAAGTACTCCTTCTTTTAATAAACCTAATAAATCACCACTTGTAACAGTCTATCAAAGTTTTAATAAAAAAGACATTTATCTTGGATGGAATGAGTCGCTTGAAAAAGCAGAAGTCCGTTTATATAATCTTCAGGGGAAAAAACTATACTCACAAAAAATGCCGGCAATTTCAGGCAGTAGAAGCTCCCTAAATATAAATTTTTCAGGAGCCGGAATTTATATACTTCAGGTTACAGATGGAAGTAAATTAATAGAAACACATAAAGTGCTGCTTCCCTAATTTTTCCATTTACCGTGTTTTTCATCCTTAATTTTTTATCTTCAAACAGCTATTTATTTTTGAATTAACACTTCTTTTATTAAATGCGTCTTTTAATCACCATATACTTTTTAACCCTTATTGTCTATATGGCAAAAAGTGAAAATCTTGCAGCTTTAAAAGTAGGTGTTCAAGCCGGTGGCGCTATCCCAAATCAAAATATTGAAGGTAGTTATGCAATTCCCGGTCTTTCATTTCATGCCGGCATTGAGTTGTTTAAAAAGAAAACAGAGCGCATAGAATTTAAGTCAGGGCTTAATTTACATTACAGAAACCTTACTTATGGGCAGGAAGTAAAAAAAGACACCCTTATCTCTATTGAAATTCAGGGCCAACAGGGTAAAGTTCCAAGTTACTATTACGCGGAAGCAGAAGGCGAAATGCGCTTTTTAAGTCTTGAAATCCCTTTTAACTTTTATTATATAATCAAAGAGAAATTATTCCTTCAATTTGGGGTTTGGGGTTATTACCATTTGTATAAGTACGACTCAGGAACAGTGCATATTCAGATTGGAGAAGGAGGTGTTTTAGATGATTTGGAAGAGTCTTTTGACAATGAAAATTATTTACGTCAGGCAGATTTTGGATTGAGTGGCGGTATAGGCTACCGGTTCAATCCCAAACTGAGTATGGAATTAGAAATACAAAGAGGCCTTTTTTCAGTATATAAAAGTGGATTTACCTTACCTACAGACGCTGAAAGCTCTTTTAATGCTTATAATACCTATGCCTTAATTTCTCTTCGCTACAAGCTTTTTTCTTTTTAATCTACCTTAGTTACTTTGAGCATATTGGTTCTGCCCTGTGCTTCTAAAGGCATACTGCCTGTATTTATAATTACATCGTCTTTTTTTACAAGACTTGCATTTTTTAGAATTTGTATTACATCACTAATAGTGCCATCTGTGCTGACAAACTTATCGTAATAAAAGGCCTGAACGCCCCAGCATAAACTCAATATATTCAGTAGAGCTTCATTGTCTGTAAAAATAAAAATCTTAGCTTTTGGCCGATAACTGGAAAGCATAAAAGCCGTATATCCTGAGCGGGTGTGTCCAATAATTGCTTTCCCTCCCAAACTTTCTGAAATCATACAGGCATTAAAGCAAACCGCATCAGATAAGAAAGTGGGGGAATTTTCATCCGCAGTTAGTTGCTTATTATAAATAGCCGGCTCCAATTCTACCTGCTTCATGATACTGACCATCGTTCTAATAACCTTTACAGGGTATTTGCCGACAGAGGTTTCCCCACTTAGCATCAGAGCATCTGCGCCATCAATTATTGCATTAGCGACATCGCTTACCTCTGCCCGGGTAGGCATTGGATTATTAATCATGGAATCCATTATTTGAGTTGCAATGATAACCGGTTTGTTTTTTTGAATACATTTTTTAACAATATCCTTCTGTATCATGGGCATTCTGTCAATTGGCACCTCTACTCCCAAATCTCCGCGAGCAACCATTATACCATCTGCAGCATCAATGATTTCATCTATATTTTTTATTGCTTCCGGCTTTTCAATTTTGGCAATCACTTTAACGGCATTAGGGTTATCAGCTTTTTGTTTAACCTCCTGTACGTCAGAAGCTTTTCTAACAAATGAAAGAGCAATCCAGTTTGCTTTATGCTTCAGCGCAAAATCAAGGTCCACTAAGTCTTTGGGGGTTAAAGAAGGAACAGAAATAGTCGTTTCCGGCATATTCACTCCTTTATTAGCCGTTATAACTCCACCATAAATAACTTTTGCTAAAACCAAATCTACTCTATTAGTTTCTGTCACTTCAATGATGATTTTTCCATCGTCAATAAGTAGTCGCTCGCCCGGTTTTACATCTTTAGCCAAGTTTTCATAACTTACATAAATACGGTCTTCAGTGGAAATCTGTTTTTTTGAAACGACTTCAATAATTTTGTTTTCTTCCAGATAAACAGCATCGTTTTCAACTTCACCAATTCTGATTTTCGGTCCTTGTAAATCAGCCAAAATGCCTACATTCAACTTATAGGCTCTGTTTATTTTCCGAACATTGTTAATGGTCTCAAGATGTTCTTCATGTTTGCCATGTGAAAAGTTTAACCGAAATACATTTACGCCTTCCTTAATAAGCTCCAGCAAAACTTCATAGTCGGAGCAAGCTGGTCCTACCGTTGCAATAATCTTCGTTTTATTATATGTCTTTATCATTTGTTAATAAGTTTATTCCGGAAGTCAACTCTTCCGGATGGAATGATTTAACGAATTTTAGGTCATCTAATTTTTTTAACTTTTGAATTAATTCTTTAGAATAATCCGAAAACTGAACTCCGTCAATCTTCATAAGATAATCAAACTTCCGAAGTTCGGGTAAAAGATAGTCATTGCTATCAAAATTTTTCAGCAGATAAATATCACACCATTCATAGTCTTCCCTGTAATAAAAACATTCAAAGTAGCCTATTTTTTGAGTATGAGGGATGTCTATATGCCAGTCATTAGCTTTTTTAAAGTTAAAGTTTAACTTTTTATTCAGCAGCCATGCCAATTCATGACTAAAAAGTGAGGATACGATACCAACTACTTCAAAGTCAAGAGTAATATCAAATTCCAGAATAATCTTTTTACTACTCATAAAACTTAACTTTTTGCTAAAAGTTTAAAATTATAATATACAAAAGCAATATTTATGTTATAAATTCAAAGATACAGTAGTTTCTTTAACTGATTGATTAATCCTGCTTTTATAAAAATAATTTAAAGTAAAAAACTTTAAAAAAAATCAAATTTATTTTTGTGTAAAGAGTTTGGAGTGTTAGATTGCAGAATACTATTTAGATTTTCAGTTTAAAAAGGATATTTGAAAAAAGTTAAGGTAAAAATTTCTGTTAAAAAAAGCTGAAAAGTTATTTTATACAAAAAATAAAGCATATATTTAATCGCAAAAAATTTGTTTAATTTTAAAAGGCTTTAGTAGAAATTGATTTTATCTAAAAAAATTTTTCCGATATTTGCACAGAAAATTGCAAATCACGTATTTTGCAGAATATTTTTTAATTAAATTTAATATTATGTCTGACATTTCAGCAAGAGTAAAAAAAATTATTGTGGACAAACTTGGTGTAGATGAAAACGAAGTTACTCCTGAGGCTAGCTTTACAAATGATTTAGGAGCCGATTCCCTGGATACAGTGGAATTAATCATGGAGTTTGAAAAAGAATTTAACATTTCTATTCCTGACGAACAAGCAGAGTCCATAACAACAGTTGGACAGGCAATTAAATATTTGGAAGAGAATTTAAAATAATCTTTTCATGGAACTGAAAAGAGCGGTTGTAACGGGAATTGGTGCTGTAACACCTTTGGGAAATAATGTTTCAGATTTTTGGAATGCTATTATTTCGGGTAAAAGTGGTGCAGCAAATATAAGTTTGTTTAATCCGGAAAAACACCGGACTAAATTCGCCTGCGAGGTAAAAGAGTTTGATGCGCAAAATTATCTGGATCGGAAAGAAGCCAGAAAAATGGATCGTTTTTCACATTTTGCTATTGCAGCAGCTTCACAGGCAATTGAAGAATCAGGAATTCACAATAACAAAGAAGTGAATCCTGACAGGGTAGGTGTTATTTGGGGTTCCGGAATTGGGGGTATTGGTACCTTTGATGAAGAAATCGCCAATTTCCACTTAAATGATAAAAACCCGCGCTTCAATCCTTTTTTCATTCCTAAAATGATTTTAGACATTGCACCCGGACATATTTCTATACGTTACGGGTTCAGAGGTTTAAATTACTCTACAGTTTCTGCTTGTGCCTCTTCAACTCATGCACTCATAGATGCTCTAACTTATATTCGTCTGGGTAAAGCTGATGTTATTATTGCCGGAGGTTCTGAAGCCGCTGTCACTGAAGCCGGTGTCGGTGGCTTTAATGCTATGAAAGCCCTTTCAGAAAGAAATGATTCGCCGGAGTCCGCTTCCAGACCTTTCGATAAAGAAAGAGACGGCTTCGTTCTAGGGGAAGGTGGCGGCGCATTGATTATTGAAGAGTATGAACATGCCAAGCGCAGAGGTGCTACAATATATGCTGAACTTTCCGGAGGGGGAATGACCGCTGATGCTCATCATATTACAGCCCCTCATCCCGAAGGTCTTGGTGCTAAAAACGTAATGAAACTTACATTGGAAGATGCCGGTTTATCTCCGGAAAATGTACACTATATAAATGTTCACGGCACATCTACTCCACTTGGAGATATTGCAGAAACATTAGCCATTAAGGATGTTTTTGGTGAACAGGCTTTTAATCTGAATATAAGTTCAACAAAATCTATGACCGGCCATTTATTAGGTGCTGCCGGTGTTATAGAAGCAATAGTTTCAGTTTTATCTGTTAAAAACGATATAGTTCCTCCTACCATTAATCATTTTACAGATGACCCTGATATAGATTCTCGTTTGAATCTGACCTTTAACAAGGCTCAAAAACGAACTGTAAATGCTGCCCTTAGCAATACATTTGGTTTTGGCGGTCACAATGCTTCTGTTATTTTTAAGAAAATTCAATCTGTTTGAAACGTCTTTTAAGAAGGTGGTACAATATATCTTTATCGAAAGACAAAGTGTTTGTTAGCTCAATAAGGCACTTATTAGGGTTTATACCTGTGAATGTAATTTTATTTAAAAAAGCTTTTCGTCATATTTCCAAAAGTCAAAAAGCAGAAGACAATAACGAACGCCTTGAATTGCTGGGGGATGCAATCTTAAGTGCCGTTACTATGCATACCTTATATCTCAAGTTTCCTTACAAAGAGGAAGGCTTTTTATCTGAAATGCGCTCTAAATTCGTATCCAGAGAGAGCCTGAATAGTATCGGAGAAAAAATGAATCTTCAAAGTATGATTGAAACCAACCAAAAAAGTATTTTAAAACAGAGTAGAAATATTCTTGGTAACACTTTGGAGGCTGTTATTGGTGCTATTTATATTGACAGAGGATATTCTTTTGCTTACAGTTTTATTCAAAACCAGATTTTCCAGCCTTATATTGATTGGGATAATATGGATGAATCTTTTCAAAACTACAAAAGTAAAGTTCTCGAGTTTGGTCAAAAAGAAGGCAATGAAGTTAATTTTAAAGTGATTAGTGAAACGACCAGAAGCAAGCGTAAGTTTTTTACGGTAGGTATTTTTATTAATGACAAACTGGAAGAAAAAGGCGAGGGTTTCAGTAAAAAACAGGCTGAACAACAAGCAGCTCGAAAAATTGCCGATAAATTCTCTATCTGAATTTGAGATTTTTTTCATCTTGACTATAGCCTAAACTAAGCATCAATCTAAAAGTCTAATTGATATTTACTCAATTTCTTTTCGCTTTTTACCTTCCAGTGAAAGTAGCAAAGCGGGCAGTAAGATTAAGTTACTAAACAAAGCACCCATCAGGGTTAAAGAAGTTAAAACGCCTAAAAACCAGGTTCCCTCAAAATCAGAAATTGTAAAGGTTATAAAGCCAAAGAATAATATCAATGAGGTGTAAATCATGCTAATTCCTGTCTCATGAATAGTGTGTGAAACTGTTTTTGGAACATTCCAGGAATGTCTTTTAAACTCCTGCTTATACTTGGCCAGAAAGTGTATGGTGAAATCAACTGAAATACCAAAAGCAACACTAAAAATAATAACTGTTGAGGGTTTTACAGGAACATTAAAATATCCCATTATTCCGGCAGTGACCATTAATGGAATAATATTCGGAATGAGGGAAATAAACAACATCTTTGCTGACCGAAATAAATAAGTCATGATTAGAGCAATTAAAATAAATGCAATAAGCAAGCTGTTTAATAAACCCGTAATCAAATAGTTAAACCCTGCAAAAGCCACCACAATTGTACCTGTCAGGGTAACGTCATAATCTTCAGGTGGCAGATATAAATCAATAATCCCCTGCATACTATCCATGATACCGGGCAAAACATGAGAACCTACATCCCTCATGCGATAACTAATACGCAACTTTTGGTTTGTTGTATCTACAAAATTTTGCAAAAGGCTTTCTTCAGCTTCTGAATTCCTTAAATAATTTAAAATAAAGGTTATCTCCGGCTGAATCACATTATCTCTCGGCAAACGGTAATGGTTTGGATTTCCATTAAAATATGCCTGTGTGGCAAACTTTAAGCCATTGACTACAGAAATTGGCTTAGATAAAACGTCTATATGAGCAAGACTGTCTTGTAAACTCTCTACTTTCCTCAATGTACTTAATTGTGATGCTGCACCTTTTTTCCGGGTATCGATAATAATTTCAAATGGCATTACTCCATTAAACTTATCATCTACAAACTTTAAATCTTTATACACATCCGTATGTTCCGGAACATCATCCAAAATATAGCCTTTGGGCTTTAGCTGCGCCATGCCATAGAGTGAACCCCCAACAATTACAATAGAAACTATATAAATAATGGGCCTGTTTGTGCTGGTTATAGTATCTAAAAAGCTTAAAGTTGATTTTGTCCATTTATCATCTAAATGATATGTTTGTTTTTCTTTAGGTTTTGGCAAGTAACTGAAAATAACAGGAATGCTTATCAACGAAATGAAAAAAGTTGCAGAAATCATTAAGCCTGCAACGATTCCAAATTCTTTTAAAATGCCGCTCTGAGTAAAGGCAAACACACCGAAACCAATAGCCGTTGTCAGGTTGGCGAAAAATGTTATGTATCCTATTTTTTCTATAACTCTTGTCAACGCCCGAATCTTATGTCCGTGTTTTGTAAGCTCTAAATGATATTTATTTAAAATGTAAACACAATTCGGTATTCCTATAATTAAAATCAAATTTGGCACCAAACCGGTAAGAATTGTCAGCTCATAATTTAATAACACCAAACAACCGATTGACCAAATTACACCTATAGAAATAACCAACATTGGAAAGATTACGGGGTAAAATGATCGGAAAAGAAATGTAAGTACTATCAGAACAAATAAGCTGGCAAAGAAAAGCAGCGTTCTTAGTTCTTCAGAAATAGAGGCCATTTTATAGGCCCGAATAAAGGTAAATCCGGTAGAGTGAATTTTTTCACTTGTTTGTTCTTCAAACTGAGCAGTAAACTTTTTAATTTCTTCAACATTTTCCAAGCTCAAGTCTGAAACCATTGTCTCTTCATCAAAAAAGACTATCATTAATATGGAATTCTCTTCCCTATTAATCAAAAAGCCATCGTAAAAAAGCAGTTTATCTATCTTTTCTTTAAAATCATTAAGCTCGCTATCTGTTTGCAGAGGCTTTTGCATAATTTCTTCAATTACAAAAGCTCTTTTTTCATTATCCCTCTTGATATCAAAAGCATGGGTGTAAGAAAGAATGTTTTCGACTCCTTCGAGTGCTTTAATCTTCTCTCCCATTTCAAACCAGGAGTTCACAAAGTCTTTTTCAAAAAGACGGGAACTTTGTGAAGCTAAGACAACAGCACTTCCATCTTCACCAAATTCCTCTAAAAAATTTTGATAATCAATATACTTGGGGTCCGAAGGAGGTATTAAGCTTGCAAAACCATACTTAAACTCAATTTTTGTGGCTTGATAGGCCATAAATACAGTGCTGACTGCTAAAAAAATCAACAGGGCTAATCTATACTTGATAATAAAGATGGAAAGTTTTTGCCACATTCTTCTGTATACTGCTTTTCAGGTCAACTGCACAAAGTTAATAATAATATTCACTGAATTGTCTTTAATACCACAGAGAGTTCTACAATCATTAAAATTTCAGATTTTACTTCTATAAAAAATAAAGTTACTGTTTAGCTTTTAAATTGTTATAGACAAAAGCAGATTGATTTTTAATACGACTTTAGTCTAGATTAGCGGAATGCTTTATCTACAAAAACGTTCAAATGCTTCTTCTGCTAAACTTTTATCCAGATTTTTAGCTCTTTCTAAATCGAGACATCCTTCCTCTTGCTTTTTCATACCAATTCTTAGCAAACCTCTGTTAAACAGAGCAGATGATAAGTCAGAGTTATGATAAATTGCCCGGTCAAAAGCCTGTAATGCTTGTTCATTATTCCCAAGAGCCATGTAGGACATCCCCAAATTATGGTGACCGGAAGCATGGCTTTCTATTGTGCTGACAACATACTCAAAATAAGTCGCGGCCTCCTGATATTTTCCCAGTTCATACAATGCAAGCCCGTGAGTCAGCATTACACTCAGATTTTCAGGAAAATTAAAGGACAAGATCTCTAAATCTTCTAAAGCGAGTTCAGGCTTTTCAAGCTCTATCCAAACTTTTGCTCTGTTCAAGCGGGAAATAGCACTGTCAGGGTATTCGGACACCGCTTTATCACAAAACCGAACAGCTTCATTTTTTTCGCCGGAAAGGGCTAAAGAAAGACAAATGCCACTCATGGCCGGTAAAAAAATCGGATCTTTTTTTAATGCCTCTTCAAAATACCAAACAGCATCACTGAATTTGTTTAAAGCATGCTTGCTTTTACCCATGGCTGTCAGTATTTTCACACTATCTCCTTTATGCCTTAATGCTGTTTCAAAAAACTGTAAAGCTGCGGTATAATCACTTGTTTCTTTCGCTTTCATTCCTGATTTATACCACATATCACCGTCTTTAGGTAATTGTCCGTTTACATCAAATGCACTAAGGTGTAAAAAAATAAAAATCACTAAAAAACTCTTGTATCTAAAACTATTCATATCGTAATGCGTCTATAGGGTCTAAACGGGAAGCCTTTATGGCCGGATATAAACCGGCTGTTAATCCAATAATAAAGCAAAAAATAAATCCGCCGACAATCCAGTTCCAGGGTAAAATAAAACTACCACTCAACAAAATTGACACTCCGTTACCGGCTAAAATGCCCAGCAATATTCCCAAAGCACCGCCAATTTGACAAATTACTATTGCTTCCGTTAAAAATTGCATTTTAATCATGTATGAGCTTGCGCCAATTGCCTTGCTGATACCAATTTCCCTAGTTCTTTCATTTACAGATACCAGCATTATATTCATTAGACCAATTCCGGCGCCAATTAGGGTTATTACTCCAATCAAAGTTGCAGCCATCGTAACATACTGAATTTCACTAATCACTGTTGCTGTAAGTCTTTGGCTGGTAACCACATCAAAATCATTTTCAAAGCCGGGAGGGACTTTTCTGACGACCCGCATCAAGCCGGTGGCCTCCTCAACTTCAGCTTCTAAATCTTCCGCATTGTCTACCCATACGTTAATTATGGTATTCCCGGAACTGCTAAAAGTTCTTCGGGCATTGTTCAATGGTATTAACACCTGATTCCCCGAAGAACCAAAGCTGGAACCTCTGTCCTCCAATACACCTGACACCCTGTATCTGATACTCCCAATTCTGATGTTTTGGTTCACCACACTATCTGTCCCGGGAAATAAGGTAGATGCCATTTCAGCGCTTAATATTATAACATTTGCTGCTGTTTCTGTTTCCTGTTGTGAGAAGTTCCTTCCGGATTCAAGGTTTTGAGCCATTACACGTAAATAATTTTCATCAACACCCATTACGGTGACATTCGGATTGCTTTCTCTGTAAGGGCTGCTTAAAGTAGCTACCATTGAAGCTCTTTGTGTTAATGCAACATTTGACGGATCATGCCACCTTTGTTGAAACATTTGCGCTTCACGATAGGAAATAATGGGGTATGTTCTGCTTTGCTGCCCTCTGGCACCAATTCCCGCATTACGAACTGTAAATGTATTTGCGCCCAGGGAGCTGAAACTCTGGTTTATAGATGCTTTTATACTATCTATAGCTGTCAGAATACCTACTAAAGCCATGATTCCAAAGGCTATTATCAAAAAAGTCAGTATAGTTCTGAGTTTATTCCCAAAAATTGAGCGAAAAGCCAGTTTGATATTTTCTATTACAAGCATCTTTATATGGCTTTTTATTTTTTACTTTTCAATTTCGATTCTCTGTCAAGCATGGTTTGTATAGATGATTTTTTAAGTAAATCTACGGTTATATTTCTCATTTCTAAAAAAACATCCCTGATACCACAGGTTTCTTCATCCTTACACTCTTCGCAACGTTCATAATACAGATAAGTCACACAAGGGAGCAAAGCTATAGGACCATCAAACAAACGCATTATTTCAGCTAATGTGATATTTTCCGGACGCTTCTGTAAAAAATAGCCACCCCCCTTTCCCCTCTTGCTATTCACAATTCCGGCTTTCTTCATATCAAGTAAAATTGACTCCAAAAACTTTTGCGGAATTTTTTCACTTTGGGCAATTTGACTTATTAAAACAGGCTCCTGAGACGACTTAGCTTCCTTTGATAGATATACCAAAGCATTTAAAGCGTATTTTGTTTTCTTGGAAAGCATGTTTTTAGGAGTCTTATATTTAGAAAATCTATACAAGAGTAAAAATAAGTGATTTGCCCTTAGCAGATAATGTTTCTTTAATTGAAATAATTTATTTTTGATGATTTCTAGCTTTCTTTTAGTTAAAAAAGCTATTTCAACTCAAAAATATTAATTTTGAATTCATAATGACACTCAGAAGCATACTAATTTACTTTTTAAGTTTACTAATATTTCAATTGAAAGCAAATCCGCCGGATGATGTTATTCAAACCATTTCATCTGCTGAAATTACACATACCGGATTTAGTTCAGAAAAAAACTTTTTAACCATCGGCAATGCTGAGGGCTATGTGTTTTTGTATGATGCTGCTGAGTATAAGCTCACGAGAGTACTAAAACCTTTCGAAACAGGATTGACTTCTGTTTTTTATAATGAGCGGGAAAAAACACTGGTTTCAATTTCAAATGAAAACAATATTTTTATTCGAAAAGATGATGGTACGCAACATACCATTGAAGCTGAAAATGATTTTAAAGCCGGAATGAAAATGGTTTTTTTCAAGAATAAGCTTTATTTTTTCAGCAATAATAGACTTCACAGACTTGATGTCGAAGGCGACCTTAGCATTATTGAATTTGAAAAAGAAATTATCTCCGTGAAGCCTTTTAACCGAAATTTATTAGCTGTTTTTTCAAAAAACGGAGCCTTTCTTTATAATCCTGAGAAAAATGAAACCTCTGATTTTAAATCTTTTGATGAAATTGAAAATGGTTTTCAGGTTTTTCAAATCAGAAACAGGCGTTATTTTGTGGTGGATGAAAATGGAAAAATCTATCGTGTTCGATGTAGAAACTTCCGGGAAAGGGAAGAGTTTCAGTCAGGAGTTTTATCATGGCCGGTCAATAACGGCAAAAAATGGGTAAGTGTATTTTCTTCCGGAGAAGTAAAAGTCTTATCCGGCGATGAAGAAACGATATGGTTTAATATGTTTCATTCGGGAGAAAGAAGCCTGAAGCTGCATTTTGAAAACAATATTATGATGGGCGGAACCCAAAACGGCAGGGTATTCATTTGGAATATCCATAACTTAGAATTATAGCTTTCTCATTTTCCATCATAATTTTCCCATTAAAAACCCCTTTCTAACCCTTTTTTTTAGAAAAAAAGGGTTAACAAAAAAATCGCGGCTGAATTCCTCCTTGACCCGCTGTGCTTTCACTTGCTAAAAATTTTAAACTCCTTGCGTCGAACAGTAAAATTTTTCA
>REEL01000123.1 GCA_007695095.1 Chitinophagaceae bacterium
ATAAATCTATTTAAGGTCTTTGTGGTCTCACTATTTTCGCGGAAATTTGCAATTTCAATATATAAATTGGGGAAATTTAAAACTTAAAACACCGTTTTAAACAAAAAATCAATGCTTAAATTCAAAAAACTCAGTATTACTGTTATAACCCTCATTTTTAGCAGTAGTTTATTTGCCGGTGATTTAATGCCGGTTTATGAAAGTGTTGATGTAAAATCTGACACGGCATCTCTTGCTTATACTACTGAAGAATTTGAAGAGGAATCCTTTTACGTGGCTTGTACCCTTGATAGTATGTTAGTTAACCTATACAAGGGATATAAGTCTGAAAATCAGGCACATTTTTTTGGTTTTGACACAAGCGCATTACCCCATTATTCGGATTCAACATTGCATGCCTGGTTGAGGCAAATGCCGGTTGTAATGCCCTTTGCGTTCAATAACAGAGTTAAAAGATTTATTGAATTATACGCATATCAAAGAAGGCAGCAAGTAGCTCATATGTTAGTTCTTGGAGAAACCTATTTCCCGATTTTTGAAGAAGCCCTTGAAAGAAAAGGAATGCCACATGAATTAAAGTACCTTCCGGTTGTAGAGTCAGCCTTAAACAACCATGCAGTATCGAGAGTTGGAGCAACGGGAATATGGCAAATTATGCAACCTACCGGACGAATGCTGGGGCTAACTATCAATTCTGTTGTGGATGAGCGACGCGACCCTTATAAAGCTACTGAAGCGGCTTTAAATTATCTGGAAAGCTTACACAACATTTATGGAGACTGGTTGCTGGCATTAGCTGCATATAATTGCGGGCCGGGGAATCTTAACAGAGCCATTCGCAGGTCGGGGGGAAAAAGAAATTATTGGGAGTTGCTTCCTTATATCCCTCGCGAAACAAGGGGCTATGTACCTGCATTTATTGGAGCTGCTTTTGTAATGAATTATCATAATAAGTTTAACATTAGGCCGGTTGAAAATGATTATCAATGGATGGCAACAGATACTATAATGATAAAAGATAGAATTACGTTTTCACTCATTTCAGAAAAGCTGGGAATTCCAAAAGAAACAATTGAATATTTAAACCCTGCCTATAGGGCAAAATTTATCCCTGAGTCCGGAAATGGCTTTCCTTTAAAGCTGCCGATAGAGTATTTAGCCTCTTTTGAAGCAAATGCAGATACATTATTTGCAATGGAAAGAAAGGCTGCTCCTGTTGATCCTGTGCCGGCAGTTACTCAAGCGGCGAGCCAAAGAACAATAGTGCCGGAAAACTCTGTAAGACTGCATTATACCGTAAAAGAAGGCGATAATATAGGCTTTATTGCTGAGTGGTATGACGTTAGGGCACAAGACATTCGAGACTGGAATAATATCAGAGGTAATATTATAAGAGTTGGTCAGCGATTAACCATTTTTGTTCCGGAAGGCAATGCGGATAAATACAGAGGCATTAATGACATGGACTTTGCTCAAAAAAGAGCATATTTATCTTCAAAAAGAACAAACCCGGGTGTTTCTGCCACCATTGATCCGGAAAAATGCGACTGCGAACTATATACGGTTCGCTCAGGGGATACCCTTTGGGACATTTCCAGAAAATACCCGGAAGTGAGCGTTGACGACCTTAGGCGCGCCAATAACCTTAGTGACTCACGAACCTTGAGGCCGGGAATGGTACTCAAAATAAAACAACCATAATCAGACTATGTTTTTTGCAAATAATTTAGAAATAACATTAGGAGGAAAACTTCTCATGGATAGCATTTCTTTCGTTGTTAATCCCGGCGATAGAATTGGCTTAATTGGTAGAAACGGAGCAGGCAAAACAACTCTTTTAAGATTGTTAAACGGAGAAAATAAGCCTGACAGCGGAGAGGTTGAAGTACCCTCAGATTACTCTATCGGCTTCCTGAAACAGGAAATAAACATAGAAGGGGATGAAACCGTAAGAAAAGAAGCTTCAAAAGCTTTCAAAGAGCTAAATGCCTTAATCGATAAAATCCAGGCTGTAGAAGATAAAATCCAAAAATTTGAAGAGTTTGAATCCGATGACTATATGGATACGCTTGATCAGTTACACCAATTGAATGAAAGCGCCGGAATTTTGGGGATTGAACAGGTAAACAAAAGTGTTGAACAGGTACTAATGGGACTTGGATTTTTGAGAGAGGAACTGGATAAACCGGTTAGTCATTTCAGCGGAGGCTGGCAAATGCGAATAGAACTCGCAAAAGTTTTATTAAGTAATCCGGATTTAGTTTTACTGGATGAGCCAACCAACCACCTTGACATAGAATCAGTTCAGTGGTTAGAATCTTATTTAAAAAGTTTTAAAGGAGCCATTATCTTAGTTTCTCACGACCGTGCATTTTTAGATAAGGTTATTAACAGAACTTTTGAGCTGGTAAATGGCAAGTTATATCATCATAAAGGAAATTTTTCGGAATATGAAGAAGTAAAAGAAGAGCGTAAACGATTGATGCTGTCTGAGCGGGAGAATATGATGAAAAAGATTTCTCAGATGGAACGAAATGTAGAGCGATTCCGCGCAAAAGCCAGTAAAGCAAAGTTTGCTCAGTCACTTGTGAAAAAGCTCGATAAAATGGAAAATGTGCTTCCGGAAGCCGAAGAAGAAGACCTGGAAAATATAAAATTCGCATTTCCTGAAGCTCCTCCCAGCGGCAAGTGGATCTTTAAAACATATAATTTGGGACATGCTTATGGGGAGAAAAAAGTCCTGAATAATATCAATGTATTTTTTGAGCGATTTGACAGAGTTGCTTTTGTTGGCAGAAACGGAGAAGGAAAAACGACCTTGTCGCGGATAATTGCAAAGAATATGGAGCACACAGAAGGAAAAGCTGAGTGGGGACATAACGTAAAAGTGGGTTATTATGCACAGCACCAGGCAGATTTAATTGCCGGAAATCAAACGGTTTTAAATGTAATTGAAAATGCTGCTGACGAAAAAATGAGACCTAAAGCAAGGAGTTTACTCGGAGCATTTTTATTCTCGGGGGATGATGTATTCAAGAAAGTGTCTGTACTTTCCGGTGGGGAGAAAAGTCGTTTGGCCCTGGCAAAACTATTATTGGATCCGGTTAATTTTTTGATTTTAGATGAGCCTACAAACCACCTTGACTTACGCTCTAAGGAGGTTTTGAAAAAAGCACTTTTAGCATTTGGCGGAACACTAATTGTGGTATCTCACGACAGGGATTTTCTAAAAGGACTTACCAACAAAGTCCTTGAATTTAAAAACAGAAAAGTAAAAGAACATCTGGGAGATATTTACGAATATCTTGAAAAAGAGAAACTTTCAGATATCAGAGAGCTGGAGCGAAAAGATAAACAACAATCTTCAAAACAGAAAGTACCGATTTCAGACAAGCAAAGCCAATTTTTTGAAAAAAAAGAGCTGGCAAAGAAAGTAAAAAAACTAAAAAACGAGTTTTCTAAGCAGGAAAGCTTAATCACCCAACTGGAAAAAGAACAACAAAAAACTGAAGAAAAATTAGCTGACCCTGAAAATTATAACGGTTCTTCACCGGATCCTGAACTCTTAAAAGTCTATGGTGAAATGAAGAAAAAAATAGCTGAGGCAGAAAGCTTGTGGGAAAAACTGGGTGAAGAGATGGAAGATGCACAAAATAAGTTAAATTCATTGGAAAACTTACAATGAAAAAACGGATTTACTAATAGTGGTTTTTTAACTCAGTTAAAAAATTACTAAGTTTGAATAAAATTAATCTATGTACAATACTTTAAAGTATGAACTAAAAAATGGGGTAGCTACGATATCCCTTAACAGGCCTGAAGTTTATAATGCGTTTAACGAAGAGATGAGTTTTGATTTACAAAAAGCATTAAAAGAGGCCTCAAAAGACGACAATGTAAGGGTTTTAGTTTTAACAGGAGAAGGAAAAGCCTTTTGTTCCGGTCAGGATTTAAAAGATATTAAAGGCAAACTGGGGGATAGAAATCTGGGAGAATCTGTCCATAAAAGATATAATCCTATTATTTCGTCTATTCGAAAAATGCCCAAACCGGTGATTTGCCGATTAAACGGAGTTGCGGCAGGCGCAGGCTGTTCTTTGGCTTTGGCATGTGATATAGTTATTGCCGCTGAAAATGTAGTTATGACTGAAGTTTTTATAAAAATCGGATTAGTGCTTGATTCGGGCTCGTCCTATTTTTTACCCAGACTAATGGGATATCACAGAGCTTTTGAACTGGCTACAAAGGGAGACAAAATTACCGCAGTAGAAGCATTAGAATTTGGTATGGTCAATAAAGTTGTACCGGCAGATCAATTAGACCGGGCGGTTAAAGAGCTTACAGATTATTATGCAAAAGCACCCACCAAAGCAGTAGGTCTGATAAAGTCTATGCTTAACAAGTCTTATCATAAAAATCTTGAGGAAATGCTAAATGAAGAGGCTTATGCGCAGGAAATTGCCGGATATACAGCCGATTATAAAGAAGGAGTTACAGCTTTTTTAGAAAAAAGACCTCCGGAATATAAAGGAAAATAAAATATAAATGTAAACATTCATGCGTGAATCACGTATGAAGTATTTAATTCTAAAACATGGTAAACACAAAAAAAAGATTGGTTTTTCTCAAAGAATTCTTTAAGGATTTTAAAGTTGCTTCTTTAATACCAACATCTAATACAGCAGTCAAAAACGCCCTTGACAAATTAAATCTCGAGACCAAAAAAACGGTCGTAGAGTATGGCCCGGGCGAAGGTGTTTTTACCTATGCCATTCTTGAAAGATTACCGGCAGACAGCAAATTAATTGTCATTGAAACAAACCTTGAGTTTATTAATATTCTCAATAAAATAGATGACGAAAGGTTAATTGTATTACATGACTCAGCAGAAAACATTGAAGCCCTTATGGAAAAGGAAGACTGTGCTTCAGTAGATGTGATTATTTCAGGCATCCCCTTATCGCTATTACCCAAAGCGGTAGTTACTAAAATAATTCAAAACTCCTGTAAAAGCCTGAGTGAAAACGGTATTTTATTCATCTATCAACATTCATTTTTTGCAATGAAATTTCTCAAAAAAGAGTTTACTACTGTTGAAAAATATTTTGAGCCTATGAATTTGCCGCCCCTGTTTTTTATGAAAGCTCTTAAAAATAAGGTTTAACGGTTATTTAGCATCCGACTCAATTCATTTAATTCTTCTTCAGACAAAGTTTTTTGAATTTCTTCAAAAAGAACTCTTTCTTCCTTTCTGATATGTTTTTCCAATGTGTGGGCAAATGTGTCCATAAGCTCAACATCAGGAATTTGACTATCCAACTTTTCAATTAAAGAACTCATTAATTTGTGTTCCCCTGTCAATTCTGTTGTCAACATTTCAATTTTTTCAGAGTAGCCCTTTGTATATTTAAAAAGAATATCTTCTTCTGTCTGAAAGTGAGGTTTTAGTTTTTTTTCAAATTGTTCCTTTAGATACGTTATTTTATCGTTCGGATCTACAGGCAAATCCCTGTAAACAGGGGCGTTTTTTTTAACTAATTGGGCTAGCAGTAGTCCGTCATGATGATCCCGGGAGAGCTCTATAAGCGCAGCGTGTCTTTTTAGCGGTGTTCTTTTTTCCATCTTTTTCGTTTTATTTAATTTTTTTAGATTAATATTGCTGAATAATATAACATAAATTAACCATTAAAATTTTAAAATGAAAGCCATTACTTTTTTATTTCTTACTGTTTTCATTATGTTTTCAGCATGTAACAGGAAAGACAGTCCTGAAGAAGTTGCTACAAAATTCTTGACTCATTTGTCAAACAATGAAGTACATCTGGCAAAAAGATATGCAACCCGAGAAAGCGGAATGATGCTCGATATGGTGGAAGGTATGAGAAAAAGTTTTGGCACAGAAGATGATTTTGATGACTATGGTGGTATGGTTGTTAAAACCATTAGCTGTGAAATAGAAGGAAACTATGCTAAATGTACCTACTGCTGTAATCAGGCTGAAAATGAAGATGAGATTTTACTCAGAAAGGTAGACGGGGAGTGGTTAGCATACCTGCCAAAAGATTAAAAGAGTTTAAAAGAAAATTTGCTTTTTTATGTGTAAAGAGCTTTAAGGCAATAAATTAAATGTAGAAAACTGTATTCAGTTTTTTAATTTGTTCAAATTTTTGTTTAAGTTAGATGTTTGGAATAATAAAAACAAAAATCATGATACTAAGAAAATATAGCGCTTTTCTGTTTACTGCTCTAATAACCCTTATGATTAGTTTTCTTTCACTAAATCCGGCAGAAGCTGAAAACAGACTAAAGGAAAGAATTAAATCTATGACGATTGAAGATAGAAATGATTTATTGGTGAATGCTCACCAAAAATTTTTTCAACTACCTTATTCCGGAGAAAAAATAAGCAATGAAATCATGCCTGTGGTTACAGCAAAACGTCAAAATTATGCTCCAAACTTTCCTGAGAGAAGTGAAGCCGGAGACCCTACAGAAAACATCCACAAATGGATGATCGAATACCCTGAAGAGCTGGCCGCCTACATTACATACCTGAACGACAAATTCAGAGAATTGGAAGAGTCTGCCCGATAGAAATAAATCCCGGGATAAAAAGATTTTAACATTCTTCTGAGCATTATCAATGCTTCCTTGTTACTTTTGCAATCCATAAACACAGAATGTTAAAATCAAACCTAAAACCCTTTTATATTTTTTTGCTCACTTTCATATTAGTGAGCTTTATCCGTTCTCCGCAATCCAACAGACCTCTTTCTTATCATCATGAATTTTGTACTGCCGTAGCTTTACGTGTTATGGATATATGGTGGGAAAACGGTATAACGGAGTACAACTTTGCTCCTGTTATGACTTATGGTGCTGAAGCAAATAAATTCATTAATAATCATGCAACCGGGAGCATGCAAATGGTTGATGAAGAAGGGAACTACTACTACATTTCACATCCTCCTCTGGCATACTATATGCCATATATCTTATTTAATATTTTTCAATCCCCGCCAAATGTTTTTGGCTTACAATTTTTTCAGTGGATAATACATTTGCTCTGCGGAATATTAATTTTTTACATGGCAAAGCTGCTAATCAGAAAAGTTAAATTACCTGAATATGCAGAAATGTTTGGCATCGTTTGCTTCCTGATTTATATGTTAAACCCGGCAACGCTCTGGTTTCAGGGAAATGTTTATATGTCCGATACGCTGGTTCAGCTGTTTTTTATCTCCTCTCTTTTTTTATGGTGGAACATGTTGACAGATAAACCATTTATCTCTCAAAAATTAGCTTTCCCTTTATTTTTAGTAAGCGGATTCTTAGGGGGACTTACATCCTGGCTTAGTTATCTGCTTGTTGCCGGGCTTTTGTTACATGCTGTTTTTTTTACGGAGAAAAAGCAAAAAATGGTCATTTCATCTGTTCTTTTCGGAGTGGCCCATTTGCTAAGCATTGGCATTACATTTTATCTTTATAGTCGTATAAATGGTTCTGAGGCAGTAATTGCGGAGTGGTTTCAACGATTTGGGCAAAGGGGGGTATCCGGAAATAGCTTTTTGAATATTTTCAGTCATCTAAAAGTTGCTGTGGTAAATTATGGAGTAAATTTCTTTGCAATAATCGTTTTTATTATTGCTTCCGCTTTTTTAGCTTATCCGACGATTAAAAATTTCAAGCATAAAAAAGTTTTTATAAAGCTTCTACTGTCAACTCTACTTCCGGTTTTGCTAATCCATCTTATTTTACCAAACTATGTCGGTCATGATTTTACAACGATTTATTTAGCTCCTTTTTTAGCCTTTTTAGCAGGTGCTTTATGGTTGATTTTATATATAAAATTTAAAAACAATCCCCAGGCTTTTTATTTGGGAAGTGTGATTGCATTACTTTTTTCAGTTATGAATTTTTATGTGATTAACTTGCCGGGCGAACTATCTATAAAGGGTAAAGAATATAAAACATATCAACAAAACGGCAATTTTATAGCCCGATTTAAGGAACAAGATGCTGTCTTTTTTATAGAACAGTCTCCGGCAAATCCTCAGCTTGTTTATTATGCAAAGAGGAATGTTCGTTATGTAGAAAGTCCCGCTGATGCACAAAAATTTCTCGAAGAGAGAAACTATGACAGAGGGCTGCTTTTTTTATATGATAAAAATGGTCTGATTTATCGCTTTGAAGAAATCCAACGCTAAATTCTCAAAAAGAAATAACAATACAACTTTTTATTTAAGTCTAATGTTGTTATATTTAATAGGTTTTCTAATACATAAATACTAATTATGAGTACATCTGCTGAAGCTGTTATTGTTCCAAAGTCAAAAAACACAGATATCGAAAGGTGTGAGCAAGTTTTTAATCTGCAAAAACTAAATCTACAAGCACTAAAAAACACGACTGCCAAAGAAAGAAAGGCAAAGCTGAAAAAATTGATGAATGTAATCATCGAACGAAAGGAAAATATTCAACAGGCGATATATAAAGATTTCCGAAAGGCACCGTCAGAAGTTGATATTTTAGAAATTTACCCTACTTTAACAGAAATAAGGCATACAAGAAAGCATTTGTCTGACTGGATGCGCACGGAAACGGTATCAACGCCAATGACGCATTTCGGATCTTCAGCTGAAATTATGTATGAACCAAAAGGTAGAGTACTGATTATATCACCCTGGAATTATCCTTTCTTTTTGGCAATTGGGCCATTGGTATCAGCTATTGCTGCCGGAAACTCTGTTATAATTAAACCCTCTGAATTTACACCTAACACGGCTTCAGAAATAAAGATATTGATTGAGTTGGTATTCCCGGAAAATGAAGTCGCAGTTATAGAAGGAGATCACGAAATAGGTGCAGAGCTCCTAAAGTTACCTTTTGACCACATTTTTTTTACCGGAAGTCCGGCTGTAGGAAAAATTGTTATGGGAGCTGCCGCTAAAAATCTGACTTCAGTAACACTTGAATTAGGAGGCAAATCTCCTGTTATTGTAGACGAAAGTGCGAAAATTAAAGATGCTGCACAAAAAATTAGCTGGGGTAAATTAATAAACAGCGGTCAAACTTGCATTGCCCCGGACTATCTTTTGGTTCATGAAAAAGTAAAAGATGAATTAATAACTGAAATTATTGCTTCTGTAAAAGATAAATATGAAAGAGACGGACAGGATATCATTTCCAATGGTGATTATTGCCGCATAGTAAACAGAAAGCATCACCAAAGAATAAGCGCATTAATTGAAGACGCCATTGAAAAAGGAGCAAAGGTTCTATATGGCAGTAATGTAGAGGCAGAACAAAATTTTATTGCTCCAACCATACTAACTGACATTAGTGAAGATGCCGAAATAATGCAGGAAGAAATTTTTGGCCCTGTTTTGCCTGTTTTCACCTATAAAAATCCCCAAGAAGCTGTAGATTTTATCCAAAAAAGAGAAAAGCCATTAGCCTTTTATGTCTTTTCAAAAAATAATAAAAACACTGAGTTTTATCTGAAAAATACCACTTCAGGCGGAGTTTTGGTAAACGACACAATTTTACATGTTTCCCATCAGAATCTTCCTTTTGGAGGGGTGAATAATAGCGGCATCGGAAATGCTCACGGAATATTCGGATTCAAAGCTTTTTCTCATGAAAAATCAGTTATGCGACAAAACACTGTTTTTAGCTTGGCAAAATTTATGCATCCGCCTTATAATAAGTTTACAAAAAGGTTGATAGATTTTACTTTAAAGTATTTTTGATATTACCCTATTATGAAATTAAGTTGGTATAATTCCGAGAAAAAATGCTACCAGGCAGATTTAATGAAGCCGCTTGACATTTCCATTCCTTTAGTAGTAAATGCTGATGGGCCAAAAGCTTGGGGAGCTCCCCCATTTTATGCAGAGCCCTGGAAAAGTGAAGATGGAAAATTCGTGGGAGCCGTTTCTGAAGGCGCTCCGGTAAACTTTTTTAATGTACAGATAAATCCTCACGGAAACGGCACACATACAGAATGTGTAGGTCATATTACTGACCGCCCCTTCACCATAAACCAGTGTTTAAGGAGGTTCTGGTTTCCGGCTCTGCTGATTAGCCTCACTCCTGAAGAAACAGAAAATAAAGATCGGGTATTATTAAAAAACCAGATTGAAAATGCTGCTGCCAATTATCAGGATGCAGAGGCACTTATTATTCGAACGTTGCCAAATACTCCCAACAAGAAAATTTATGACTATACCGGTGAAAATCCGGCTTATTTTGATGTGAAAGCACTTCAATGGATGGCGACTGAAACTAATATTAAACATTTACTCACAGACCTTCCCTCTGTTGACAGAGAAAGTGACGGAGGAAAGCTTGCCGGACACAAAGCCTTTTGGCAGTATCCCCACCAAATTCGCGAAGACGCAACCATTACTGAAATGATTTATGTTCCTGAAAGCATACCTGATGGTTTGTATTTGCTAAATATCCAGATTGTCAGTTTTGAGCTGGACGTCAGTCCCAGTAAACCGATATTGTATGCGCTGGAAGAAGAGTCTTCTTAAATTCAGGTTTTCCTAAAAACTAATGCTTGTTATCAATCTGATTTTATCCTTAACTTTGAATTTATGATTTCAAACAGAGAATTATTTCTAAGACATGTAGCTCAAACTTCTACAGCTCCGTTAATGCTTGAAATACAAGAAGCAAAAGGGGTTTATTTATTTGGAAAATCAGGAAAAAAATATCTGGATATGATTTCAGGTATAAGTGTTAGCAGTCTTGGTCACGGACACCCTGAAATAGTTGAAGCTGTAAAACATCAGGCAGAAAAGTTTATGCACCTTATGGTATACGGCGAATACGCCCAATATCCTCAATCAGAATTAGCTCATTTATTATCAGAAAATTTACCGGCATCTTTAAACAGTTGTTATTTTGTAAACTCCGGAGCAGAAGCAACGGAAGGTGCTATGAAGCTGGCTAAGAAAGTTACCGGCAGAAGCGAGATAATCTATTGCAAAAGCTCTTATCATGGCAGTAGCCAGGGAGCACTGAGCATTATGGGTGATGAATATTTTAAGCAAAACTTCAGACCACTATTGCCGGACTGCAAAATGATAGAATATGGCAACAGCTCTGATATAGAAAAAATTAGTAAAAAAACAGCCTGTATTTTTATAGAACCTGTACAGGCAGAATCCGGGGTAACCGTACCTCCGGAGGAATATTTACAGAGCATTAGAAAGAAGTGTGATGAAACCGGGGCGCTTTTAGTGTTTGATGAAATTCAAACCGGTATGGGACGAACCGGAACGCTGTTTGCCTTTGAGCAATCAGGAGTTGTTCCGGATATTTTGCTTTTAGCTAAAGCACTTGGAGGTGGCATGCCAATAGGTACATTTATCGCTTCTAAAAATCTGATGGATAACTTTACCGATAATCCGGTTTTAGGTCATATTACAACTTTTGGAGGGCATCCGGTAAGTTGCGCAGCGGCTAAGGCAAGCCTAAAGGTGATTTTGAGAGAAAAGTTGTGGGAAAATGCACTTCGCCTGGAAGCATTATTTAAAAAAGAACTCAAACATCAAAAAATTGTATCTTTTCGTTCAAAAGGAGCTCTTATGGCAATTGAATTTGAGTCTGAAAAGTTTAACAGGGATGTAATTAGTAAATGTATTGAATCCGGCTTAATCACGGATTGGTTTTTGTTTGCCCCTCATTGTCTTCGGTTAGCGCCTCCTTTAATAATGGATCTGGAAACCGCTAAAAAAGCATCTCAAATAATTCTTCAGGCAATTGAAGAAACCGCTTTAAATGAAAAAACTGCTTAACTTAAAGACATGAAAAAACTGCTTCTTTTATTCTTGCCTGTTTTGTTTTTTTCCTGTCAAAAACTTGATGAAGTAAGCTATAACTATATCCCTCATGAAACAAATACAGACATTACTGTAGAAGACATCTATTATGTGGAAGGTTTGGGAATGATAGCTTGTGGAGGAAACCGATATACAGATGGCCTCTGGTTGAGAAAAGAAGACCATGAAGAAAATTGGATAAGTGACAGTATAACTGATAAAGCATTGTATAAAATCAGATTTGTGAATCCTCTGTTTGGATTAGTTATAGGTTTTGACGGACGCATTTTTCGCACCTTAGATGGAGGAGAAAATTGGAGTTTGTATCAATATGGAAATTATCACCCCTTTCAGGACATAAGTATTGCAAACGACACGGTTATCTATTTAGCCGGTGGCAAAAGTTACAGCAATGGGCAAATTACCAAAACCATAAGTGGAGGAACGCACTGGGAAAGCAGCTCCTTTGAACCTGCTATTCGCTGTTTACATTTTTTTGATAAGGATACCGGATTTGCTGCCGGTTATGGAGTTCTTATGTTTACCCATAATGGCGGAGAAAGTTGGCATAACACAGCTATTCAGGGAGATTTTTTTATCGATATGTTTTTTGTTGACAGAAATGCCGGATTCCTACTGGGTTATCAGGGGAAAGTCTTAAAAACAGTTGATGGCGGAGAAAGCTGGCAAACAGTCTTAGAGGGGAATCGCCTTTTTAGCAGCAGAAATAATCCCGAAAGCATTCATTTTTATGATAAAAATCACGGCATGATTACCGGGAGAAATGGCTTTACGGCATATACTTCAAATAGCGGTAAAACCTGGAAAAAAATTAATGGAATCCCTGATATTCATTTTAAGAGTGTATTTATGATTTCTACCACATCCGCTTATTTAGCCGGAGAAAACGGAACGATTATTGAAGTTTTTCCATAGTAGACTTTTACCCTTATTCTAAAATTAAACCATGAAAAAAACATCTTTTCCAAAAGATAGAATAAAAATACTTTTCCTTGAAAACATTAGTCAAACAGCAAAAATCACCTTTGCAGAAGCGGGCTTTTCTGATATTGAAGAAATTCCGGGAGCTTTATCAGAATCAGAGTTAAAAGAAAAAATTAGAGATGTTCACATTTTGGGCATTCGTTCCAAAACCAAAGTTTCAAAAGCTGTATTGCGAAATGCAAAAAAACTATTAGCAATAGGATGCTTTTGCATAGGAACAAACCAGGTTGATTTAGATGCTGCGGCTGAAGAGGGTATAGCTGTTTTTAACTCACCTTATTCTAATACCCGCTCAGTAGCTGAATTGGTTATTGGTGAAAGTATTTTGTTAATGAGAAAAATCCCTGAAAAAAATGCAGCTGCACACCGGGGAATTTGGAAAAAAGAAGCCACAGCCAGCCATGAGCTGCGTGGTAAAACTATGGGAATTATTGGATACGGACACATAGGGTCTCAGGTTAGTATTTTGGCAGAAAACTTAGGCTTGAAAGTACTTTTCTATGATACAGAAAAAAAATTAGCACTTGGAAATGCACAGCAGATTAGCTCTTTGGATAGTTTACTGGAATCTTCTGATATAATTACTTTGCATATTCCGCTTAGTAAACAAACTTCAAATTTTATCAACCGAAAGAATATCGAAAAAATAAAAGAAGGTGCTGTCATTTTAAACCTGAGTCGTGGAAATGTAATTGACTTGAAAGCATTAAAATCAGCAATTGAAAATAAAAGAATTAAAGGTGCAGCAATTGATGTTTACCCTATTGAACCGGAAAAAAACGGGGATCGCTTTGATTGTATCCTGGCCGGCATGGAAAATGTTATTTTAACCCCTCACATAGGTGGTTCAACATTGGAGGCTCAGGAAAATATTGGCCGGGAAGTAGCTACAAAAATTATTGACTTCATAGATAAGGGGATTTCAACAGGTTCTTTTTCTATACCGGAAATTAGTCTGCCTCCTCAGAAAAATACCAGCCGAATTCTGCATATTCACAAAAATGTACCGGGCATGCTTTCTGAAATAAATAGCGTGGTGGCTAAAGCAGGGTCTAATATTTCAGCTCAGTACCTAAATACTAAAAATGAAATTGGATATGTTGTGCTGGACATCGATAAAGGAAGTGGAAAAAAAGTTTTAAAAGCACTGAATGATATAAAAAATACCATCAAAACCAGAATTTTGTATTAATTTGAAAAACTAAAACTTTAGACCTCTGTTTTTCGATTAAAACCAAACTGACAAAAAAGCGTTTACTGCTTAAAACGATTAACTATGAGCAAACCTATTGCTATTATTGGTGCAGGAATTTCTGGCTTAACCGCTGCACACTACTTAAAAAAAGCCGGAAAAAAAGTTATAGTAATCGAAATTACTGACAGGCCCGGAGGCAGAGTGAAAACGGATAAATTTGATGGTTTTCTCTTAGACCATGGCTTTCAGGTATTATTGACGGCCTATCCGGAGGCAAAAAAAGTGCTGGATTATAGTAAATTGAAATTGAGATACTTCCAACCCGGAGCTCTTATTTTTAATAAGGGAAAAAAAACAATACTATCAGACCCTTTCAAAATGCCCTCAACTTTATTTAGCACCTTGTTTTCCGACGCAGGAACTATAGCCGATAAGTTGAAAATTTTAAAATTAAAAAAACAACTCAGTAAAATATCAATTGAAGAAATTTTTACAAAGAAGGAATTGACGACTCTTGAATATTTAAGGAATTTTGGTTTTTCTGAAAAAATGATTCAACAATTCTTCAGACCTTTTTTGTCAGGCATTTATTTAGAAAAAGAATTGAGAACTTCAAGCCGGATGTTTGAGTTTGTTTTTAAAATGTTTTCGGAAGGAGACGCAGCTATTCCTGCTTTTGGAATCGAAGAAATAAGCAAACAACTGTCTGAGCAACTTTCCGGTGAAGAGTTACTTACCGAAAACGGATATAAAAGCCATGAAGGAAATACAGTTATTTTGGAAAATGGAAGTCAAATAGAAGTAGAGGCTATAATCTTTAGCTTTAATAAAAATCAAAAAGATGAGTGGCGGAGTACGACAAACCTATATTTTTCATCCGGAACTTCACCAGTTGACAGGCCCATTTTATTGCTGAATGCAGATAAAAATTCACTCGTAAATAACATTACCGTTATGTCAGATGTTTCGGGTTCCTATTCTGTAAATGGAAATTCTTTGATATCAGTTACCTTAATCGGTGACTACAGGGATGTAAATGAAGATAAATTAGTTGAGGATGTAAAAAAGGAGCTTTCCCAAAGCTTTGGTAATGTAGATAGCTGGACCCTGGCAAAAATATATCATATAAGAAAAGCATTACCGGAAATTGATTCTTATATCGACTATCCTGATTCTGAAAGCTTACTAAATGAGGACGGAACCTATAATTGTGGAGATTATCACCTCAATCCATCTTTGAATGCCGCAATGAAAAGTGGTCGGTTGGTAGCAGAGAAAATTTTAAACCAATAATGACTATAAGTTTTCAGCCATCAGGGTTATAAAATAATTGAATAATAAAACCTTCGAATAATCGTATAGTGAAGTAAAATGAAAGAAACCGGTTAATTTTAGAAACGTTCTGATTTCTGATTTCTTCATTCAAATGTTCTATTGTTCAAATTAACCATTCCTGTTTTGTGCAATGGGTCACCCAAAATCAAGATTTTTTGTCAATAAAGCACTGATTATCAACATAGAAATTGGGGGCATCAACGTCGCACACAAAACAGGAGAAAATTTTAAACCAATAATGACTATAAGTTTTCAGCCTCAATAAATTCAATCCTTGGAAAACGGGAAAGTTTTCTGTTTCTAGCTTCACCGTTTATTTGGCGGATAACCTCCCTGCGCGAAGATTTTCTTAGCTTGTACTCAATCGTATCTCCGGCAAATGTAATGGCTGTGTTGTAGAGGTTGTTTTGAGCATTTCTTGCTATAAGGGATTCAAAATTTCGCTGTAAATCCTGTTCTTTTGAGCGGATTAGAAAAATCAATCCTAAATCCTCTTTTGAATACGTAACCACATACAAACTTTCTGTTGGTGTTTCAAAAAGTTTCCAATTATCTGATTGTTTTAGTGCTTGCATATGCTGAGGAATATGCACTTCATGATTTCCGACAGCAAATTTTTTATACACTCCTGTATTGTTCCAGTTTTCCCGTTTCCCCCTTCCAGGTATATAAAAGCAGGAATCTATAACTGAGGCTTTATCATCTAAAAAAAGCAGGGTTTGCCGTGCAATTATCTGTGTACCTCTCCAGGGCTGAGTGCCTCCTCCACTAATCAGGTAACCCGGTCCTCCGCTATAAATTTCAGGAGTTGAATTATGTCCCCGGCCGATAGCCAAATAATAATCCCGATCTTTTGACAAGGCTTTTTCTACTAAAGCTAAGGGCGGTCTGTAATCTGTTAACAATGCTATTAAACCGAAATGACGGAGATGATTTGTTTCAACTCCTTTCGTATGCCGGGCAGCATCCATCCAGACTTTCATGATTCCGCTCATAGGATCTTGATGAAACGTTCTGAGCTCTGCTCTGGAAAATTGTCTTCTAAAAGGGGGGAATCTTCTTAGATTTTTGCTGCTGTAGGTGTATTCCCAAACTAACTGATCCAATAGGTTTTGAGTTGCGATTTTGATATCTTCAGACTCTGCAAATGAATGAAGCACCAGTAAAGCATTGATTGAATATCCTGAATACGGTAAAGAGTTAAATTCAAAGAACCCTCCTTTTCGCAACTCATTTACATGATTTAATAACCACTTTTCCAATCCGTTTTCAATATTGTTATACTTTTTATCATCACTGACATTTTCATACATCCACTGGTTTTTCAAGTAGCGTGAGGTTTCGCTCATCAAAATATGGTTTTCTGTTTCCCTCATAACTCTAAAAGTACGGGGTGTTTTTAAAGCCGGCTTTCCTCCACTGTGAATCAAAAGGTTTTGGGCAATGTGGTTTTGTGTTTCCGGATATAGAATGTCCGGCTTATCTCGAAAAGTATATAACAACACACATAAGGGAATTTCAGTAAAATCATAGTCGCCGCGTGGATTTAGTATCCAACGGGTGCCACTCCGCCCCCAGGGTTCCAGACTTTTAATATATTCATTTACTTTATCAATTTCATTTCCACTTAAAAGCTTTGCTATCATTATTCGGGGCTCTGAAACTTTGCCCCGCGTTTCCCAATCGCTTAATATTTGATTTGAGTAATAAGCCGTAAGTGAATGTTCCTCTGCCGAAATTCTATTTCCTAAACGTTCTGAATACTCAAGTACGGGAAGCTCTTTATCAAAATTAGCTCCCAAAGGCAGGCGATTTTTACCAAAGTAATAGCTGCAGGAAACAAGCAAACTTATTGAAAACAGCAGGATTAACTTTATCAAAAAGCTTCTTAAAAAATTAAAGTTCATAAAGTATCAAATAATTGAATTTAGTTTTTCACGTGCAAACAGGAAAACGTCTCTAAGCATAGAATCGTTTATACAAACATAAATGTTCTTTAAGTAATTAGCAATGTAGTGATGAGAAAGTAAAAAAGATTGAAAGTTAAAAGGGGAAAATTGGCTGTGGCAGTTAATGGACAAATTATGATGGTCAACGGAAAATAAAAGGGGTGTTCCTTGACATAAATTGACTACTTTCGGCTCAAGTCATTAGCTCAAGCCATGACCTGAGGAACTTTTGCTTTTTAGGGAAAAGCTAATATCTTCGAAAAATTAGAATATGCTCATTTTTTTTACTTTTGTTAAGCGTTTAAAAATGTTGCAAACAAACTTAAAAGAAGTAGCTACATGAAATTAACGGAAGGACAAATAAAAGATATAGCCGAAAATCTTGACATGGGATTGTGTTGTTATTACCACCTGAAAACGGGTGAAATTGAAGTAGCTCCAAATTTTAATGATGTTGACTGGATTGGGCAAGATACCGAACCATGGGAAGAGACTCTGGATAAATTAGATGAAAATTGGGGTGACTATTTCGAATTTGAAAAAATGACATCACATGAGAGTTTCGAAGTAATGTCCGATTTTGCAGAGTTAGTTGATAATCAGAATATACAAGACAAGTTATTTAAAGCATTGAATAAATCCAAACCATTTCGCAACTTCAAATGGGAAATTGATAGCTCAGGTGAATACAGACAAAAATGGTTCGATTATAAGAACCAAAGACTGATTGAATTTGTAAAAAACCAGATAGAACTGCATAACCGATAAATTACGAATTGAATAACTGGGGTTAGACGAATTTAAAGAGAAAGTTCTGAATGCCGAGAAGGGTTTCTTAGCATGTGCAAGCTTTTAACCCATATTTAGGTAGCTTTACCAAAAGACAAAGAAACGGTTTCCTTATAAACTGATAAGTTGAAATTTTTTGATGCATCAATTAAATTAGTTAAATCCAAAATCTCCAATTCACAGGCATTATTAAAGAGTGTGATAAATCAGGTATTTTAGGTTTGTCCTTCGATAAACTAAATATTCGATCCAAATCTTTTTTTAAAATAATCAATTCTCAATTCGCGATTCGCGAATTGAGAATTGATTATTAACTTTGTTGTTATAAATCTAACAAGAATGAAAAAGCATAGCGGCATGCGGCCACATGACATCGTGATTTTGTTAAAGATAGCGGCTAAAAAAGATACGCCTTGGTTAATGAAAGATTTAGCCATTGAATTGGGTATCAGTGGCAGTGAAGTAAGCGAAAGTTTGAACCGTTCTTCCCTGGCAGGATTGATTACCAAAGACAAAAAGCACTTGATGAAACTTGCTATTTTAGACTTTTTGACGCATGGTTTACGCTATGTATATCCTCAGCATCCCGGAGCTAAAGTCAGAGGTATGCCCACGGCACATGCAGCACCCCCATTAAATCAAGAAATTGTAAGTGAAGAGGCTTATGTATGGCCCTATGGCGAAGGAACCGTTCGTGGAGAATCCATTGAACCTCTGCATCCTAAAGTGCCGGAAGCTTGTTTGAAAGATCCTGAATTTTATGAATACATGGCTTTGTGTGATGCTTTACGCGTAGGACGTGCAAGAGAAAAAAATAAAGCCATCGAAATACTTCGTGAAAAACTATGTTAAAGAACACGCAAATAAACAGAATAGCAAGACATTGGCAGAGCATTTAACAAACTCAATAGAGTAAAACATTACATTAATCACCAATTCAGCGGTGTAAATTTGAACAGCAGTAAAATGCAAGACCCAAAAGTAGTTTATGGTATACAATGGAAACACCTTCACTATCGCAAGTCTTTAACCAAAGCCATATATTAAGCAACTTGTGCCTTTCAAGAAAGAGACCGATAAAAACTCAAAATATTAAAAGCCCTTTTTACTCCTTTAAGAATTAATCATATTTAAAATGTATTTGTTAGAGATTAAAAGTAACTTATGAACTGCAAAATTGAGGACTTTTGGTGGCTTTTGTGCAGTAAAAAAAGTTTTGAGAAAATTGTAAGTACCCCTTTTTTCCTACTTCATCACCTCTTTCAATACATTTTTATTTAAAATAACACCGGCAGTTAAAACACCCGAAAAAGCAGCACCTCCAACCCCACAGCTTACGATATCCTGGCCACTTAAGTAAAAGTTTTTTACCGGTGTGCGGGGTTTTAAAAACTTTTGTTGAAAACGAGCCGGGCTGTGATCTATTCCATAGATTTCTCCTTTGTCGTAGTTTACAAAGTGTTTGGTCGTTAATGGAGTTGATAGCTCGTAATAATCTACTTTTCCTCTCAAGGCGGGCTCTCTTTTGTATAATTCTTCCAACAATCGGATGGATAAAGATTCTTTCAGCTTTTCGTACTCTTCTCCTCTTTTCATCCATTTGGTGTCTTCCCACTTTTGAAAAATTTCATAGGGCAACAAAGTAATGATATCAATGGTGCTTTTCCCTGGATAACGATTACTCCAGTCCGGGTCTTTAGCTGAGGGAAAGGAAATATAGACCACCGGAAAGTCTTCGTTAATATCTTTCAGATACTTCCGGACATTCTCATCATGGCTTAGTTGCTCCGGATAAATCCAGTAATTTGCTTTGGGTAAGTTCAACTCTTCCGGACTACCATTTAACCCAATATACAAACAGGCATGAGCAACAGAGGGATTTATTTTACTCAGCTGTTTTTCCAATTTTTGTTTCCGGTATGTTTCTTCAGGCAGCAGTTTTTTATAACTGTTAACAATTCCGGCATTGCTTATGATATTTTTCGCATAAAAGACCTTTCCGTCACTCATTTTAACCCCAATGGCTTTATTGTTTTCAACCACCACCTCTTCTACGTCTGCACTAACCAAGACTGCTCCACCATGCTTATGTAAAACTCCGGCTATACTATCTGCAATTACGGATGAACCACCAACAGGAAAAAATCCACCTGACAAATAATGCCGAACCAAAATGGCATGCATAGCGAAACTACTCTGCTCCGGAGGCAGGCCATAATCACCGAATTGAGCGGTTAAAACTTTAATCAATTCATTGTTATTGGTGAGTTTGCTCAAAACCGCCTGAGTTGTTTGGCTAGCATATTTCAGGAAAGGTTTTCTTAAAAAACTGCCGGCAACAAAACTGACTACCGGCGGCAATGCTTTTTCTACAAAAAAGTTTTTGGAGAGGCCGCTAACCTTAAATATCAAATCTACATAAGCGTCTATGGCCTCTTTATCCTCCGGAAAATATAATTTCAGCTTTGCTTTAAAGTTTTTAGTACCCTTTACAAAATTATAGATTTTTTCACCAATCACTATTCTGTCATAAACTTCCCCCATGTCTGCCCATTTAACCTTGTTGTCAGACACATAATCAAAGATTTTTTTTAACGCACTTTTATCATTATCCACACTGCCGATATAATGAATTCCCACATCCCACTCATAGCCTTTTCGTTTAAAAACATGTGTAAAACCACCGGCAGTATAATGCTTTTCCAATACTAAAACTCTTTGACCGGACTTTGCCAGCAAGGCCGCCGTTGTAAGCCCTCCCATTCCGGAACCGATAACAATACTGTCGAAAGGCTCATTAATATTGTATTGCTTCTTGTATGACTGTATCATTATTGAGCTAAAATATTTTTATTAGGAAATTTTACCAGACTCATCCAAAAATACTCAATGGCATGTATCATCTCCATAAAATCATCTATCTCCAAAGGTTTTGATAAAAAACAGTTTGCCTGATAGTGATAGGCAAGGTTTACATCTCTTTGCGATGAAGTAGTAGAAAGTATTATAATAGGTATGTGTCTTGTTTTATCAGAGCTTTTTAGAATTTCCAATACTTCAAATCCGTTCTTTTTTGGTAGATTTAAATCGAGTAAAATCAGCTCCGGGCTTTCCGACTCCATAAACTTACCTCTCTTAAAGACATAATCGAGTGCGTCGATTCCGTTTTTAACTACAGATAGCGAATTGTTAATTTCGCTCTCTTCAAAAGCCTCTTTAGTTAAAATGATGTCTCCCTCATTGTCTTCAACCAGTAAAATATGTATCCTATTCATGTTACTTATTTAATGGCTTTTAGAAAATTCATCTTTGCCGGATGTTTTTTACTTTAAATTCAGAATTAGAATAGTTTAACTGTAGAAAATTCTTCAATAAAAATATTAAATATTTTTGAAAATTAACCTTTTTCAATCACCGGGATTGTAAAATAAAAAGTTGTTCCCTTGTTTTCCTCTGACTCCAAGCAGACTTCTCCACCCATACTTTCTATAGCTTTTTTTACAATTGCCAAACCAATTCCGGTTCCACTGTATTCATCTTTATCATGCAGTCTTTGGAACAAAACAAATATTTTACTAAAATATTCTTCCTCTATTCCGATGCCATTATCCTGAACTTTAAATTTCCAATATTCCGGTGTTTTTTCACAGCTAATCTCAACAATTGGTACTTCGTCCTTTTTACTGTATTTTAATGCGTTACTTATCAGATTTTGCAAAACTTGTGTAATCAGCAACCTGTATGAATAAATCTGTGGTAATTGATTCGTTTTTATTAATGCCTTTTTTTCTTCTATCAAGTTTTGGTGTGAACCAATAATGTCATTTACAACCATCTGCACATCAAAAAGCTCAATTTCTTTATCTGTAATTCCGGTTCTTGAAAAATCAAGTAGGTCAATAATGATGTTTTTCATCCTCTTGCAACCGCCCACAGCCAAAGAAATATATTGTCTGCCTTTGTCGTCAAGTTTGTCATTATATCGTTGCTCCAATTTGCTGACAAAACCACTAACCATTCGTAAAGGTTCCTGCAAATCGTGAGAAGCAACATAGGCAAACTGCTCAAGCTCTTCATTTTTTTGTTCTAACTTCTTTACCGAGGCGCTTAGGCTTTCTTGATTCACTTTTAGCTTATTTCCCAATTCTATTTGTTTATCTAAACTGGCCTCTAGACCAAAAAACAGTTTGGGAATTAAAAATGAAAAAACAGCGCTCAAAAAAAGCAGATTAGCTGATACGGCTATCCAGTGTTCTATTTCAAAACCTTCAACCTGCACGGTAGTTTCATAAGGAATAAGGTTAAACTTAATAAAAACTCCAACTAATAAACAAACAAAAAGGTTAACGTAGAAGCTTATAAAGGCATTCCTGCTATGAAAAATTAATATAAAAAAAATGGATACTGCCAGCAGATAAAGTAAACCCGGTCCTGAATCATCAATAAAAAACAGCAGGAATACGCCTGAGCTATAAGCGATGAAACAAAAAATCCGTTTTCTCCAGATTACCGGCAAGTCGGTAGGTGCTATAATCAAAATTAAAAGAACTAAAACAGCTATGTCGAATATAACAATGGCAATACTTCCCACTAACAATCCCATAAAGATTCCGGGGATTATAGCAATTAAAGTTAAAGGCAATATATAGCTCATTGTAATGGCAAATAGCTTATCCCGCCAATATGATACATCGTTTTTAGCGTACCTGTTTTCTGTACAGCGTAATTCAATACCTTTACGGTACTTTTCCCAAAAATTCATAATAAAATACAACCTGTCTTTAAAGTCAATTTGTAATAATGGAGCGCAGCTTTTAAAGGGATTTTGATTGTTCGCTTAGAAGCTCTTCTTTTAGTAATACTTTTAATCCTCTCGTAAAGGTTACAAATTTTCTTAAAAAAAAAAGAGCCTTGCTGTTAACAAGGCTCTAATATAATAGAGTTTCTAAATAAGTTTTTTTTATTGCTTAATAAACCTGCTTTGCATTAAAACATCATTTTCTGAAATAACACGGATAAAATAAATCCCTTCAGTAAATTCTGCTGCATTTATTTCAATATACTCAGCGTTTAAATTCGTTTGTTGCTCTAAGTAAACAATTCTCCCGTTACCGTCAAAAATTGTCACAACTACCTGCTCAAGTCCTATTAGCTGCTCATGGTTAATTCTAAGGTAATCATTAACCGGATTTGGATATGTTTTTACTGTATTAAAGGTTTTAACCTCAAAAACTGAATTCACTTCCTCATCAAAAAGCACATCAGCAGTAAATGTAGCGATACATCCATTTGCATCTGTTACAGTAAGCGTATACTCACCATATTCCAAATCTGTAATTTCACTCGCTTCTCCTCCATTGCTCCACTCATAAGAATATGGATCGGTACCTCCACTTACAGAGGCCTCTACTGATCCATCTTCACTCTCGTTTGTAGTGGCATTTACAACTGTTAATACGGCTGTAATAGGATCCGGCTCTCTGACATCGGCCTCTCCCGTTACTTCACAATCATTCGCATCTGTTACAGTTACTGAGTAAAGCCCGGCTTCCAGTCCGCTGATTGTATTATCAGTTGATCCGTCTTGCCAAAGAATGTCAAAGGGCGCAGTACCACCACTAATATTTACCATAGCTGAGCCGTCACTATCACCAATACAGGTTGGCGATACAGTGGTGAAATCAATTGTTGGTGCATTTGGAAAAATAAGCTCAACGCTGGCTGTTTCTTCGCAACCTAAGCTATCTGTCACAGTAACGCTAAATAATCCACCACCTAAGTTAAACACCTCAGAGCCGGTATCTCCTGTGTTCCATTGATACGAATAAGGCTCAATACCTCCGGTTGCTACAACCGCTGCTTCGCCGTTTTCCTCACCACAGTCAGGATTTACGGATGTTATATCTAATGTATAGCCGGGGCATGGATCAAAAACTTCTTCACACATAACGGCAAATACTGCATGAGAAACAGCTAAACCCCAGCCATCAGTAGCATCATTATACGGAACCCAGTCACCGGTATTCCATAATTCCCAGGCAGAATTTGGTGCTCCGGGTCCTCTGTCTGTTGTTGTCAACAAAACAACTGTATCATTGGGAGCATAAGAAAACTCTATGCCTAAATAAAAATCATCGTTAATCGGTTGTGGGTTTGAGAACTCAACAACAAATGGTGAACCTGAGTTTGCAAAACCTACAATATCGTCATAAAAAATTTGCTCCGTCATAATCACATTTCCCGGCTGACCATTAGTTCCGGTATTATCCCAAACATTTACAGAAAAAGTTGCTGTCGGCCCTGAAGAACTGGCTGCCGAAATAAACAGCAATGCGCTGTCTAATGTGTTTCCCGGATAACTATTCTGAAAGAAATCTGCTTTTGCCACATCTCCAAACTCGTTTTGGCCGGCAACATAGCCATCATTCGTCATGTAAATAATAAATGAGTCTGTTGCCGTAATGTTTGTTAGCGTTTCGCAAATAGTTGTGGAAGAACTGCCCGCACTAAATAAGTTCTGAGGATTTATGGCTGAAGCATTTGAATATTGCTGAGCATTTCTGTCGGCCTTAACAGTCAAAATACCTATACTTAAAAAAAGTACGCTTAAAAAAAGTTTTTTCATAATGTTTTTAATTTAGTTAGTTTTTAAATTCAGACCAAATATAGGCAATTATTCCCTTTAACGAGAATCAAGACATAAATAAATTATATATAAACTAAAAAACAATGGGTTAACATTGTGTTATTAAATAAATTTAACACCTGCTTACAATAAAAATAGTGTCATATAGACCATAGTACTACTTTTCCTTTTCACTACCTAAAAAGAATAGAAAAAACAGAAAAAAAGCTGCCCCAATCTGAGTTTCCAATGGATGCTCCGTCATAAATGAAGTAAATTGAGAAAACTGAAAAGCTAAAGGTGTTAATAAAACATAATTCTTTTTAGAAAAAAATGGAAAGAAGGTCATTAAAAATAACATTAAAAGTGTTAAAACACCACCACCTATAAAAGAAAATAAAAATTGATTGTGGGGAAGGGTTCGGTTTTCTACCGGAACTTCCGGTTTCAGCTTTTCATAGGCTCCGTCAACAGCCTCTCTAATATCTCCGTATCCGTGACCTGTAAAACCACCTTCTTTGGCTGCTATAAGTCCCGCTTCTAAAGAAATCAGCCTTCGCATATCTGAATAAGCGACCTCCCTCTCTCCGGCTTTATACATACCAATATCGTGCTTCATATAATGATATTTTTGAGCAAAAGTCGGGATGGTGTGATATGCCAGAAATGGCAGTGCAATTAAAAACAGGCAACTGATAAATATAAAAAGGTATTTTTTTCTTCTGAACAATTCTAAAACCAGTATTAGAAAAAGCCCCCCATACAATGCCAGCAAGCCACTTCTTACGGCCAATATGTGCAGATAAACGAAACAAATTAACAATACAATCACAAAAAAGTACCACAATTTATCTGCGAAAAAAGGCTTTTTAATCAGCTCTGTCAAACAAATAAATGCGGCTAAAGCAACCAGGAGACTAAACCGAATGTGATGAATAGGAGTAGGTAAAACTTTAGCATACTTATAACTCTCCATCACATTTTCAAAATCAATAATAAAATTAAAAACAGAAAAAGAAATGGCAATCATCACTATACACAGAAAAATAATTTTCAGAAGCCGGAAATGATTTTTATTTAAAATGGCAAAAGCTCCCAAAGTCAATGGCAAAATCAAAAACGGCAATTTAATCCGCAGTCTCTCCAAAAAATATTCTGTATTTGAAGAATATAACCCACTGATCAGCACTGAAAGAAAATATAATATTGAAAACCAAAATAAGGGGTGATATAAAAATATTTTTTTATCAATTTTTTTCTGAATAAAAAAGGCGACTGCCAATAAAGGAAGTAACGCTGTAGTTATACTTAACAGGGCCTTTGAAAAAAAAAGACCTGCAAAAAAAAGGGTACTTGCAAAAACAACTAATGCAGAATCTCTGCTCAAGTTACTTTCCTGTTTAAAAGATTGTAGATACCTTTGAACCAACTTTAAAAAATTTTATTAATTCTATGTATGATAAGTTTAACTTTGAAATTGAAAAGTGAAAGATAAAAAACAAAATAAACAAAATAAGGACAAAGTTTTTGAAAAAGAATTTTTTCCGCATATAGAGGCCCTTTATAACTTCGCCTTTCACCTTACGTATAACGAGGAGGATGCAAATGATTTGGTGCAGGAAACTTTCCTGAAAGCTTATCGGTTTATAGATTCATACGACCAGGGAACGAATGCAAAGGCATGGTTGTTTAAAATTTTGAAAAATGCATTCATTAATGAATACAGAAAAAAAGTTAAACAGCCTTCCAGAGTTGACTATGAGGAAATTGTAAATTATCACAATACCGATGACGATGCAAAAGTAGGAAGCCTGGATCTAAGACAGGATGTTTTTCAGGATATGTTGGGAGATGAAGTTACCAAAGCCCTGAACTCATTACCGGTTGATTTTAAAACAGCCATATTACTGTGTGATGTAGAAGGATTTACTTATGAAGAAATTGCTCAGATTGTAGACATTCCAATAGGCACTGTGAGATCAAGATTACACAGAGCAAGGCAAATGTTAAAAGATGTTTTAAAAGAATACGCTCAAAACTTAGGTTATAAATTGTAGATATGAATAGAAAAGAATGTAATAAGCATGATTGTGATGAAATGCTTGAAAAGGTAATGATGGCATTAGATGGTGCTTACAGTCATGAACAGGAAAAACAGTTTTTAAAAGATATTCAACATTGCTCTTGTTGTTTAGAGATATACGATATTGAAAAAAACTTTAAAACTTTTTTATGTCGAAAAGTACACAGAAAAAAAGTCTCTGAAGATTTAGTAAACGGAATAAAGAATAAAATAAGCCTGAGTATTATTTCCGGAAAAGACTAAACGGCAATAAAGCTGATCCAAAATAAACGAGCTGACATAATAACCAACACAGCTACCAACACCCGCTGAATACCTAAATGTCCCAGACGGACAGACCACTTACTACCAAACCAGCCACCAAAAGCCATTCCCACAGAAAGCATTATTCCACTCTCCCAGTTTATATAACCTCCATAGGCAAACAGGATTAACACAAAGAGAGTAAAAACAAAATTTACAAATACTTTTATAAAGTTTGAATGAACAAGATTTAAACCAAATAAAACCGGTATTAAAATCAACATAATTACTCCAATCCCGGCCTGAATAAACCCCCCGTATATACCCAATAAAAAAAACACGACCGCGGCTACCGGATTTTTATGCTTAACCTTAGCTATAAATTCAGCTTTGGGCTTATAAATCATTAAAAAAGCAATCAGCAACATAACGATGGACAGGGTAAGATTAAACCACTGAGAGGAAATATGTATAGCAATCCAAAAACCAACTACCGACCCTAAGACTGCGAATATTGAAGGTAATATTGACAAGCGAAATTCAGAAATTCCGGAATTTTTCAAGCTCAGAACTGAAAAAAAAGACTGCACTAATACAGCAAGCCGGTTCGTGGCATTAGCCTCCACAGAAGGTAATCCTAAAAAAATTAATGCGGGCAATGTCAGCAAAGAACCACCACCGGCAATAGCATTTACTAAACCGGCAAAAAAACCAACTGCAACAATTAATAACAATTCAATTAACACCCCTTATTTTTTGACGAAATTACATAATTCCAATTTATATTGCCTTTCTAAACTAATTTGTAAATTCAAAAATGCTTTGCTTAAGAATATATACTTTTACATTGAGTTTAAGTATGAGAATTAAGCTTTTTAAAAGCCTTTATTTAAAAAATATAATGGAAAAAGAATCGAACATAAAAAATGGAAAAGTTGCTTTAGTTATTGGTTCTACCGGGCTTATAGGTCAGCATCTCACAAAATTGCTGCTTGAAAACCCGGACTTTGAGTCAGTTAAAGTGTTTGTTAGAAAAAAATCTACCTTGTATCACCCGAAGCTAAAGCAAATCGTCACCGATTTTGAAAACCCCGACAGCTACCGTGAGCAACTGAGTGGAGATTATTTGTTTTGTTGCTTAGGCACAACCAGGAAAAAGGCCGGATCTAAAGCTGCGTTTAAAAAAGTTGACTATGATTATCCGGTAAATTTTGCCCGTATCGCCTTAGAAAATAATGTCAAAAAAATGATGATTGTTACAGCGATTGGAGCCAACTCGCAATCTACTTTTTTTTACAGTAAAGTAAAAGGCGAGGTCGAAGACAGTCTGAAGCTCATGGATTTTGACCAGTTATTTGTTTTTCAACCATCCCTGCTCTTAGGTGAAAGAAAAGAAAAGCGCTTTTTAGAAAACCTTACTGCTTACGTACTTAAACTTTCCAGCTTCGCCCTTACCGGCTTTTTAAGCAAATACAGACCTATCCCGGCAGAAGTTGTTGCCGCCTCAATGATTGACAAAACAGATATAAAAGAAAGAGGCATCTTTGTGTATCAATCAAATAATATTTAAAAAATGATAAACCTTTGTATTGATGCCGGAAACAGTAAAGTAAAGCAAGCTGTAATTTCAAACAGTAAGATTGTTGAAAAATGGGCCGGCCGAAATATATCTGTAAAAAAAATTTCCGATTGGAGAAAAAAATACCCCTTTGACGGAATTATTTTAACCAGCGTTCGAAATATAAGCGAGGAAAGTCTTTCTTTTTTAAAAAATACAGACGCTAAAAACATTATTGAACTTTCCCACACGACCAAACTACCTTTTTCTATAAATTATGAGCAAGCAGAAAGCTTAGGAAAAGACAGAATCGCTGCCGCAGCTTATGCACAAGGATACCATAATCAAAATTGTATAATAATAGATACCGGAACTTGTATCACTATTGATCTTTTTGATAAAACAAAGGGGTTTATGGGAGGCAGCATTCTTCCCGGCTTACACATGCGATTTAAAGCTTTACATAATTATACAGACAAATTGCCGTTGTTAAGTGCATCCGGCAATTTTAAGGTAACCGGAAATTCAACAAATGAAGCCATAAACAGCGGAGTTATGTTTGGAACACTGCTGGAAATTCAGGGATTTATTAACTATTACAAAGAAATGTTCAAAGAAATTGACATTTTATTAACCGGAGGAGACATGCACTTCTTTGAAACTCAGCTAAAAAATAAGATATTTGCAAATTCTGATTTAGTCATGCTGGGATTAGATAAAATTTTATACTATAATGCAACATAAACTGAAGCACTTTTTTGCTTTTACGATTTTCAATTTTTTATTGGTTTCCTCCATACAAGCACAGGAAAATTCACCATATTCAAGATTTGGAATCGGAGATTTAGACAATGCCGTTACAACACAGCAAAAAAGTTTTGGGGGGCTTGGAGCTGCAGTACAACAAAGAAACCGAATCAATACAGCAAATCCGGCTTCCTATGCATCAATAGGGCTTACAACCTTTGAGCCCGGAATCTTTTTTCAAAGAAGCTCCTACACTTTGGGTGATAGCACATATCAATCTAACGACGCCTCGATAAATCACTTTGCCTTTGCCTTCCCACTCAAAGAAAACTGGGGACTAAGCTTTGGGTTATTGCCTTTTTCAAGAAGTAATTATCATTTTGAAAATACCGGAACAGATACTGAAACCGGACTTACGGTAAATCAAATATTTAAAGGGGACGGGGACTTATATAAGGTTTTTATTGGTTCCGGATATAAGGTTGGAAACCTTTCTTTCGGACTTCAGGGAAATTTAATCTTTGGCAGATATAATCGAATTAAAAAACTGGCCTTCCCGGGAACGCCATTTATGCTTAACAGCCGAAAATTAACTGCGAATAAATTTAGTGTATTTAAATGGGAAGCAGGATTGCAATACAATCTGCCGCTAAGCGAAACTCAGCGTATTGTATTTGGAGTGAGCGGAAATACAGCGCAGAAAATGAATATTACTCAGGATGAAGTTTGGCAAAGATTTACTTTTGTTGAAAATAGAAGAGTAAACATCGTTGATACGATTAGCATATCAACCGGCAACACCTTAGAGTCAAACATACCTGCCGGGTTTCAGCTTGGAGCATCTTATTACATGGGGAGCACCTTCATGGTTGGTGCTGAATTTTCCTGGTCAAACTGGGAAAATTTTGACGATGTGCTTACTCAAAATGCATATAATGATGTTTACAGAGTTTCATTTGGTTTGGAATACACTCCCGAAATGCCAAATCTGGAACAAATTTTACGTCAGGGACAAGAAACCGGTGGTGCCGGAAACTACTTTCAGAGAGTTAGCTACAGGCTCGGAGGATACTTTGGTTCTCAAGGTTTGACAATTGATGGGGAAGAATTAAACGAGTTTGGTATAACTTTTGGACTAGGTTTACCAATGAGAAGCTTTTTTAACAGAATAAATCTCGGACTTGAAGTGGGAAGTCGTGGAGCAAATACAGACAATCTGTTTAATGAAACCTTTGTGAAAGGCTACCTGGGCTTAACGCTAAACGACAGATGGTTCATACGAAGAGAGTTTAATTAAAAATAGTTTTTTATAATTTTGCTTCACAGATATTTAACTTGTTTACAGAAATCATGGAATTATGGAAAAATTAACGACTATGAAATGGATATATTCAGCAATTGTGTCTACATTAATATACAGCTTGTTTTTCGGAAACATTGCTGTAGCTGAAAAAAAAGATGTTCTCGACATCTTCGATTTGGAAAATATTAGCTGCTCAGAATATGGGCCGGACAGCGCATTTACTGTAAGAGAATACTCTCTTTACCGGACACATTTTGATCAGGAAAACTACGAATTAGCAGCGCCACACTGGAGATATGTCTTTAAGAATGCACCTGCTATACGTCAGAGACTTCATATTGACGGTGTAAGAATGTATAAGGATTTTATCTCCAAAGAAACCGATGATGCCAGAAAAGAAAAACTCATAGATACCTTGTTTTTGATTTATGACACCAGAATGAAATGTTTTAGTGAAGACCCTACTGTTTTAGGCTTCAAAGCCTCTGACATGTTTAACTTACGTCCGTCTGATAATGAAGCTATCCGAAAAACCTTTAAACGGTCTTTTGAGTTAGCCGGAAAAGACAACAGACACTTTTTTGTGCACCCCTATATACTTACCGTTGTGCGCGCTGAAAGAGCAAACAATCTCGAAAAAGAAGAGGTAATAAAAGTTTATGAGGAAATGATGGACATCATAGATTATAATATTGGAAAAAACAATGATGTTGCCGGCTTTACGGCTGCCAGAGAAAGGATAGAGCCATTGATTTCAGAATATTTAGATTGTGAAACATTATTACCAATCGTAAAAAGAAATTATCCGGACAATAAAGATAATGCAGAGCAACTTGAGCGCATGTATAACCAGCTTAGAATGGCTCGTTGTCAGTCTGACCCAATTTTCATGAAAGTTCTTATCAGTCTGAACGAACAAAATCCATCTGCTGAAAATGCCTTTAGAATTGCCAATTCATTATCCACTAGTGGCAGACTGAGAGAGTCAATTCCATATTATAACCAGGCTGCAGAGCTTGAAAATGATAGAGCAAAAAAAGCAGAATATTTTCTGGAGCTGGCAAAAGTATACAGAAGACTTGAAAACTTTCCTCAATCCAGAACCTTTGCCCGTCAGGCAATCAACTTAAGGTCATCATGGGGAGAGCCTTACATACTTATCGGGGATCTATATGCTTCCAGCGGCCCTCTTTGTGGGGAAGGAACCGGATGGGATAGTCAGGTTGTAACCTGGATAGCCATAGACATGTACGAAAGAGCTAAGCAGGTTGATGGAAGTGTTGCTTCTGAAGCAAATCAAAGAATCAGCCGATATGAAAAATTTATGCCTTCAAGGGGGGAATCCTTTATGAGAGACTTAACTGAAGGAGATTCTTACAAAATAGAATGTTGGATCAACGAGACAACTACTGTAAGATATGGTCCATCAAACTAAAATTAAATGAACTTGTTTTAAAAAGCTGTAGGTTACTTGTAACCTACAGCTTTATTGCTTATATTCACTATATAATGTCCTTACAGTACCTAAAAGAAGGCTTCGTACTTTCTTTAATTTTATTTGTTACGGTGTTTTCATTTTCCTGCTCAACAAATCCTGATGAGATAAAAGCTCTTTACTCAAAATTGGAAATGCCCGATGAACAAGGCAGAGATGTTCTTATTGTTTACAGCAAAAAAGGAATTATTAAAGCCCGTCTAAGTGCACCCTTATTAATCAGACACTTTGGAGAAGATGATTTAACAGAATTTCCGGAAGGCCTCCACCTGATTTTTTATAATGAGGATGGAGATATAGAAAATGAACTGACCTCAAACTACGGACTCAGAAACGAAAAAACAGAAGAGATGCTTGCTAAAGATGATGTAGTAGTAATAAATAAAAAAGGCGAAAAATTAAACACCGAAGAACTCATTTGGAATCAGAAAACATCCAGAATTTATTCTGAAAAATTTGTTAGAATACAAACGGCTGATGAAATAATTTATGGCGATGGATTAGATGCTAATGAAGATTTTTCAGAATATACCATCTTAAATATCAAAGGAATTATTAACTTACAAGACGAGAGTATTTAGTAAAAAATAAACCGTTATGTGGAATAAACTCAAAATAAAAATAATGCTGGCCACAGCTTTCTTCGGGATAGTGCTTGCTGCTGTCTTATGGATTATGGAGGGCTTTCTTCACAACCATGTTATATTAATTTTCTTATTTTCAGGAATTGCCTGGTCAATATCTTTTGCTTCTACCGTTCAGGAGAGAGTTCAAGAGAGATATGAAGAAGATAAATGGAAAGCCTTTGAAAAAGAGCAAAGAAAAAAGAATTCCGGCTAATCTTGCAATATCTTTGTAAAAAATTACACCTATTAAATGGATAGTATACAAATCCTGATTGTTACAATTATTTTGTCCGGCTTTTTTAGCGGGATTGAATTGGCTTTTGTTTCTTCCAATAAGTTGCAAATAGAACTGGAAAGGAAAAAAGGCAGCCTTTCCGGAAAAATTCTATCCCGATTTATTAAAAATCAGTCTCGCTTTCTCGGCACCACGCTCATCGGTAATAATATTGCATTAATTATTTTCTCGCTTTCGATGTCTCTTTTGCTGGAACCTTTTATCATTGAGCTTGTTCCGGCTTCTATTTCCGGTGATTTCACCAGTTTGCTGCTCATTACATTAATTACCACTTTCGTTGTATTATTTTTTGGGGAATTTCTGCCAAAAATTCTATTCCGGCTAAACCCTAACAGCATCTTATCGTTTTTCGCACTCCCTATCTGGTTCGTATATTACCTTTTATATCCCCTCGTTGAAATAATGGTGGCTCTTTCAAAATTTCTTTTAAATTATGTTTTCAGACTTAACTATACAGATGCGGCACCTGTTTTTAACAAATACGATCTCGAGCACATCATTAAAAACCCTTACTTAAATAAACAAAATGGTGATGAAGATATAAAAACAACCATTTTTGAAAAGGCACTTTTTCTTATAGAAGTAAAGGTGCGAGAGTGTATGATACCGAGACCTGAAGTCATTGCTTTAGAAGTAAAATCAAGCATTCAGGAGCTTAAAAAAACGTTTATTCGGAATAAGGTTTCCAGAATAATAATTTATGACACTAATATTGATAACATTGTGGGGTATGTCCACCATTTTGAATTGTTAAAAAAGCCTGAACAAATAACAGATATCATTTTTCCAATACCGGTTATCCCGGAGTCTATGCCTGCCAGAGATTTGTTGAGCCGCTTTATAAAAGACCAAAAAAGTATTGCCTGGGTTATTGATGAATACGGGGGAACCGCCGGAATTGTAACTATCGAAGATGTCCTGGAAGAAATATTTGGAGAAATTAGAGACGAATATGATCATGATGAGTTTATTGAAAAACAAATTTCAGAAACTGAATATATTTTTTCAGGAAGAATGGAGATAGATTATGTCAATGAAAAATATAATCTTAACTTGCCTGACGAAGACTTTGAAACCTTGTCGGGACTTGTTGTTTCAGGTCATGAAAGCATTCCGGACATGAATGAGGTCATCGAAATTGATGGCTTTGAGTTTACTGTTTTGAATGTCAGTGAAAAGCGTATAGAAACCTTAAAAATTAAGATTTTAGAAAAACAATAAAACATCTTGAACGAAGAAACGTAATTTAAATGACGCTTTTATTTTGTCATATATCTAGAAAACCGTTATTTTGCAAAAATTATCAAAAAAAACCTGAAAAATAAAATGGGTGTAATAATTAAAATCAGAAATCGACTTGGATTTCTTCTCATTGCTCTTATAGCTGTCGCTATTATTGCTTTTTTGTTCATGGACATCAGTTCTGAAGGAACAGCTTTAGGGGGGAGGCCTACAAATGTAGGAAGTGTAGATGGTGAAACCATTAGCCTTCAAGACTTTGAAAGAAGATATCAGCAAACGCTCGACAACTACAGAGCTAACACAGGACAAAGAACTTTGGGTGAAGAGCTTACTTTTTCACTTAGAAATGACACCTGGAAAGAAATGGTTGAACAAATTATCCTTACCGGAGAATACCAAAGGTTAGGCATAAGGGTAACCAGTGATGAATTACTTGAAATGATTTCAGGAGAAAGCCCTGACCCTAACATTGTTCAGGCTTTTACAAATCCGGAAACAGGTCAGTACAATCCTCAGGAAGTATTGAACATTATTCAAAACCTTGACCAGGATCCTACAGGTGAAATGCGTGCTCAGTGGATAGCCTTTGAGCGTTTTATACTTCAAAACAGAAAGCGTGAAAAGTATAATAACCTGATTAAACATGCTGTTTTTGTTCCTGAATGGCAAGCCCGTTTTGACCATACGATAAAAAACGAAAATGTTAATTTTGAATTTGTCTATCTTCCTTATAATACTCTGGAGGACGATGAAATCGATGTTTCTGACAGAGACCTCAGAAATCACATTAATAACAATCCGAAAAGATATAAAACAGAAGCCACCAGAAGCATAGACTTCGTGAGCTTTCCTATCATACCAAGTAAAGAAGATTCTTTAGAATCAAAAAACTGGTTGTTAGAAAGAAAAGATGACTTTAAGGCGACCAATGATGACTCTACCTATATCAGACTATATTCAGAAACAGCTTTTAACCCGGCTTACCTTAATATAAATCAAATCAGTGGCAAATTTACTGATACCTTTTTTACTATGGAGCCGAGACAAATTTTAGGCCCGTATCTTGAAAACGATAAGTTTGTTTTAGCCAAGTTGGTAGATAGAAAGTTAATTCCTGATTCTGTTCAGGCAAGACACATTCAGTTGAATGTAAACACACAGGAAGAGTTTACAACTAAAAGAGAATTAGCCGATTCATTGCTGGCAGAAATTAAAGATGGCGCAAGCTTTTCTGCTATTGCCAACGACTTCAGTGATGACGTTTTTACAACCTCACAAGGTGGTGATTTAGGCTGGGTAATGCCCGGAGACCAGTTTGCTACAATTAATGATCAATTATTCTTTAAAAGAGAACAGGGAGATATATTCATAGTTACCGGTCAGCAAGGGTTTCATATAATAGAAATAACAAGAGCCGAACCATCAACTGAAGCAGTGAAAGTTGCTTATTTATCCCGTTCTATAAGAGCCGGAAGTGAAACTGAAAGAAGCGCCTTTTCCAAGGCAAGTGCTTTTGCCGGTCAAAACAGAACATTGGAGGAGTTTAGAGAAAATGCTCCCCATGAAATAAAAAGCGCTAACGGCTTAGGCCAAAATGATTACATGGTGCCCGGAATTGGTGTTTCCAGAGAAATCGTTCAATGGGCTTTTCGCTCAAGATTGCACGAAGTTTCAGGTGCGTTTAGTCTTGACGACAGCTATGTGGTTGCTATAGTTACCGCTTCGACCAGAAAAGGCACAGCAGAGCTTGATATGGTAAGAGAGCAGGCAAAAGCTGCTGTAATTTTAGAAAAAAAAGGCGAAAGACTGGCCGAAAGAATGAATACACTTAGAGGTCAACATCAAAGCATCAATCAGTTAGCAAATGCTTTAGAAGTAGATGTAAAAACGGCTACCGGCTTAGGTTATAACGAAAATTTCCTTACCGGCATCGGGCAAGAGCCACGAGTGGTGGCTTTTGCTGCAGGTATGGAACCCGGTAACTTATCGCAGGCAATTATCGGCAACAGAGGTGTTTTTGTCATTTCTTTAATCTCTAAGCAAGAAGCTCCTTCGATTACAGATTTTACGACTCAAAAGCAACAGATTAAAACAAATATTAATAATCGGGTGGATTTTAATCTGCTTGAAAATTTAAAAGAAACGTCTAACATCGTTGACAACAGACATGAGTTTTATTAATCTGCTTTATAAATAAATGAAAAAAGAGTTGCTTCCTTTTGAGGCAACTCTTTTTTTTTGAACTATTTATTTTAAAACCGATTTAACTAAGGTATAAAACATTAAAAAATGAGCGAGAATTTAGTAAACAGAGTAGCAAAAAGTGGAATTATTACTCTTGATTTAGAAAAATATTTACCGGCTAAAGATAGTATCAGCAGTATTGATTTAAAACAATTTTTAGTTCAGGAGATTGCTTTAATGGAAAAGCCTTTCCGCCAGTCTTTAGAAGACTTCTCAACAGAAGCCTTTACCGGGAAGGAGGTTGCATTATATTGCTCCGCTGACGCCATCCTGCCACATTGGGCATATATGTTGATAGCGGCAAAATTAAGTGGCATTGCAGAGAAGGTTTACTTTATGAAACCGGAAGAACTTTTAAAATTAAAATTAATCGATGAAATAAGCAGACTAAATCCTGAAAGCTTTGAATCTAAAAGAGTTGTTGTAAAAGGTTGTAATAAACCCGGAATTGATGCCGCTGCATATATTGCAATTACCAATAAGCTACTACCTGTCGTCAAATCGCTTATGTATGGGGAGCCTTGCTCTACAGTTCCGGTTTACAAGAAAAAAACTTAACAAATTAACTTCTTTATCAGTTAGTTACTTTTTCAAAAAGCATTTTTTCTTCTATTCCACCGGCATTCATCAAAAAGCTAAGCGAGTCCTGTGTAAGCCTTAGTATTTCAACATTTATGTCTAATTTATTTATGGGGTTGACTGTGAGATTTCTACCACTAATATTAAATGTACCGCTATCTATCTCTGCGCCCAATTTGGATTTGTATGTCCTGTCATCATTAAAAACAAAATACACATCTCTTCCAAAACATTGATTATCAGCATGTGCCTCAGAGGTCCAGCTTACACAATCCCATTTACCCGTAATCTTTTCATACACCTCTTCACTATTACAGGATGTCAGTAAAAAAGCAAATAACATAACCATAATACCCGGCACAAATAAACTTTCCATAAATATTGTTTAAATCTTTTCGAATTATAAAATCTATAAAATAAAAGCTTTTCTTTCCTTTTTATTTTACGCTCTTCCTTGAAGCCGCTTTTAGCTCTAGTATTACAAGTCCAAAAATCAATGTAACTTCAATGATAAAATATAAAAGACCCGCAATGGTTAATAGCCTGTTAAAGTAAAATACCAATGCAATGGTTAAACAGCAATAAGCCGAATTTGCAAAAGCGATATACTTCATAAATATTCTCCAATCCTTACGGGCATATAAAAAGCAGAAAAAGGAATACACTGCAAAGATTAAAGCTATTGCAGATAATAAATATAAGACTTTTCGCGGCATTCCAAAAAAAGGCTCAAGTTTTACCAAAACGACCCCCAGTAGAAATGCTGATAGCAATGCCCCTATGCTATCAATTAAAAAGAGTTTTTGAGGGTTTTTGGATAAAAATCCTATCATCTGACTTTTGTGTTTATTCTATTGAAATAAGTAAAAGAGGTGAACTCTAATTTATTTTCTCAAACTATAAATTTTGGGTAAAACTAATGTTTTTTTCTATCCCAAAAGTTGCTGTATCTGTAAATACCCGGCCTCATACCTTATATTATTAAATAAAAAGTGAAAAAATGATTTTGAGGGTTTTCTTTTTTGAGCTTATAGTGTTTTTAAAAATCCGGCAGCATATTCTAAATGCTTTTTTTGTTTTTCTTTTGGCATTTTGTCAAAGGTTTTTACCAACATTCCCAGCCTAGGGTTTTGTAAAAAGAAATCCCTGTGGGTGTCCATAAACCGCCAAAATAAGCCATCCCATACCGGCTGCCAGCCACCTTTTTTATAATCACTCATTTTTATGATGTAATTGCTGCCACTAATATACGGTTTGGTGGACATGATACCGCCATCAGCAAATTGACTCATTCCGTAAATATTCGGAACCATTACCCAATCGTATGCATCAATAAAAAGCTCCATAAACCAACGATACACTTCATCGGGATCAAACTCACACAGTAGCATAAAATTACCCAATATCATGAGCCGTTCAATATGGTGGCAATAACCGGTATCCAATACCCTTTTAATCGTGACATCTACAGGTTCAATACCGGTAGTGCCATCCCAAAAGGAAGGCGGAATCTTACGCTTAAACCCCCAAAAGTTTCTTGTTCGCTCTTCGTTGCCTTTTAATTCATAAACAGCTCTGATAAATTCCCGCCAGCCCAAAATCTGTCTTATAAAACCCTCAAGAGAATTTATAGGTATATTGTTTTTTTCAGCAAATTCCAAAGCTTCCTCTACCACAAAGCCGGGAGTTAGTAAGCCTGTGTTCAACATGGGAGTTAAAAGACTGTGATGTAAAATATTTTCCTTTGAAACTATAGCATCTTCATAAGGCCCAAACTCCATAAATCTATTTTTAAAAAAATCATTTAACCACTTCTTGCTCTCTGAAAAATTTGTTGGATAAATAAATCCGGTATTTATTTTGCCAATATTATCCGGGAAATGTTTTTCAGTATAAGCTACAGCCTCATTGTAAAAATTGTCTAAACTTGCGAAATTGACTTTTGGCGGGACTTTAGCTTTCGGATATTTTAATCGGTTTTCACTGTCATAGGTCCATTTCCCACCGACCGGACTTTGCCGGTTTTCTATTAAAATATTTCTGTTTTTCCGCTGAGTCTTATAAAAATCCGTTTGAAAGAATCGCTTTTTACCTGAAAAATAGCTCTCTATTTCTTCAAAAGAATTGATGAATAATGGGGTTCTGTTTTTATTCAGTTGAATCTGATTTTCCTTGCAGGCTTTGCTAATTCTTTGTTCCAGCCAATTGTCTGTTGTGTCTATGTATTCTAAAGTTTGAATGCCTTTAGACTTCAAGTGTGGAATGAGTTTTCGAACATCCGACAACTCATCAAATGAATCTATATATCTAAGCTGAATGTTTTTTGACTGAAGATAGCTTTCGTAAAACTTCATACTTGCTCTGTGAAATACAATTTTTTGCTTGTGGAAGTTAAATTGCTTAAAAAACAATGATTCTTCTATCAAAAAAATGGTTTCACATTTTGAAATAAGTGGGTTTTGCTCAAAAAGTTGATGTGGGAAAAGGATGCCTGTTTTTTTCATAATTTTTGTTTGTTCTTTCGGCATTTATCGCTGCAATATTTTACTTCACTCCATACCTTTTCCCATTTCTTGCGCCAGGAAAAAGAACGTTTGCATACAATACAAATCTTTTCGGGTAAATTTTGTTTTTGGATGTTTTTCATAAAAACAGCCTTTGGCGTTTTTGGTTGTAAAACATCCCTTCAGCTTATGTTGGACAGCTGTTTATTAACTTTTTTCCAGTAAGAAAAAAAAGATGGAAAATAACCACTGATATTTTCAGAAATCCAATCTCTTTCTTCCATGATTCCTTTATATCCGTAGTTTAGCGGATGCTCTTTAAAATATATCTTTTCTAATTGATAAGTATTAGCCAAGGACTCAAAAGAGCCTCTAAACACCTGAATATCAGGAATGTTTTTACTCAAAGCCAACATAAAGTCCACACACTTTTCACTTATTGGAAAATCAGAAAAGAATTGAGGATCGATCAGCAAAATACGGTTTCCCTCTTCCTCTTTATGCCAGAGCGGGTCCAGATTATAGTAGTTATAAATAAAAGTAGGCTTGTTTCTGTCTACCCCTACAGCCGGGATTTCGGGCCATTTGGTCTCCGGTAAAAACTTTTGTGTAGACAGCAGCTCAGTCGGAACTTCCATCTCCTTAATCTGCTCATAGGCCTCGTCTAAAAAAGTATTTGTCTGCCCGGTTCGGGTAAATTTATTGATATTTTCCTGATTGGCGTAATACTGTTTATGGCTGTTTACTCCTGCAACCCATTGCCAGCTGCAGGCATTACTTGCCCAATCTCCGTCTAACAGATGATAGTACATCCATTTTGCGGGGTGCAACCAATGTGACTTGCCGATATTGCAAGTGATAGAAGCAGTGTACATCCTACAATGATTGTGCATATATCCGGTTTTGTATAATTGGTGTATAGCCCTGTCAACGCCCTCTATTCCGGTTTTTCCATTTACTATTGACTCCGGGATTTCATAATTTAAAAAATCCTGCCGAAGATGTTTAATCTCTTTATTTAAATCCTTTACCTGTCCCACTCTTTGGAAATAATCCCGCCAGCAAAGCTCTTTTACAAAGGTTTCTATTTCGTAAAGTTTAAACTCCCTTTTTAAAACACTTTCGAGTACCATTTTGGTACTAATAACACCTCTTGAAATGTAGGGAGACAAATAGGTAACGGCTCCGTCAATATAGTTTCGGGTTTTCCCATACTTCAGCGGGTCGATTTGTTCTATTTTTTCCAAAACGGATTTGTAGTCTGTTGGTATTTCAACTTTCATCTATATTTTTAAATGTTCTACACTTAACAAGAATATTGGAATCTTGTTTTTTCTGAAAAAAATAATAAGAACCTCCCCTGATTTAACTGTCTCGCTTAAACCCTTAGTAAAAGCATAATTTCACCCATAAGCCTCGGAAAGAAGACCCCGCTATTCGTTGTAGCTACGAATCATTCAAAATATTACACAAATCAACTTTAATCACGCTCAACTTTCCGGCATAATTTCTTGCACTCGAATATATATAATCTTCCGGATTATCAACTATACGTGTCCGAACAGGATTTTCATGGATGTAATCAAGCTTTTGTTGCATGAACTTATGACTAAAAATTTCTTTTGGTTGATTTTCATGTGTCCAAAACTGAACATGTCCGCCTCAGGAGGATATTGTTTATTACGCTTATGTTTATTAGCCGCATGTTCAAACAATTTCAACATCCCCCACTGTTCGTAGCATCCTTGCTACGAACAAGACAAAAAGCCGGTTATATTTATAAAAAGACCTTTTGCATGACGAATTAAAAATAAGCATTTATTCAAAGAACTTTTGTTTTCTACTATCCCATTTTTACAGGTTTCTTTATCTGCCTGAGGCAGAGATACACAGAAGTGTTTTATCCGATTTTTTCGTGTAAGTAGCATGCAATCAAGTTTCAAAAACGCTTCCAATTCCCGATCGCTGATATCGCTAATTTTAGGACAAAACTTGTTTGCATGAAATATACAAATAACTGTTAATTTGGTCAGTACGATGACATAATTTGTATTAATTTGGTTAGTTTGAGGATTGAAAATTTAAAATACATTTATGAAGAAATTATTTCCATTTAAAATTAAGTAATAAATTTCTGGTAGTTGTCCTGATGGACCGTTTCGAAAGTTGCATCCGGATAATTTTTCACAAAAGCTCTGGGTGGTTTTACTTTTTTATTTCGCCATTTACATTCAAAGGCAAACAATTTTCCATTGTGCATTTCAATCAAATCAATTTCCTGTCCGTCATAAGTCCGCCAAAAAAAATACTGCATATGCTTATCCCGGTAAATATTGTATTTCATTCTTTCATTGAGGATATATTGCTCCCACAGCTCGCCCGTATCATTTCTGACAGAAAGAGGTTGAAAATTACCGGTGAGTGCATTTCGGATGCCATTGTCATAGAAATACCATTTTTTGCTCTTTGTCACTTCTTTTCGCAGGTTGTTGCTGTATCCAGTCAAAGGATAGATGATAAACGATTTTTGAAAAAGATCAAGGTAGCGTTCAACTGTGTTTTTGCTCATACCGAGTTGCCTTCCAAGTTCATTAGAAGAAACTTCCGAACCAATCTGATGAGCAAGTAAAACAAGTAAATCTTTTAATCTCTTCGCATTCCTGACTTTTTCAAATACCAATATATCTTTCAGTAAATAAATATTAACCGATTCGTTCAGGTATTTCTGCTTTTCTTTTTGTGTGGATATTGTAGAAAGTTCAGGGTAGCTGCCAAAAACAAGTCTTGATTCAAGGTTTTGTTTTGTTTGCAACGGGTTCTCATTTTGTTGCCACTCTTCTTGAGAAAGCGGAAATAAATGGTAAGTAATCGTTCTGCCTGTCAGCGGTTCGCCCATTTGAACCAAATCGAAAGCAGACGAACCGGTCAGAATGATATGCAGGGGCTTGATCTTATCAATCATCAGCTTTGCTTTCCGGGAAATATCCCGGATATATTGAGCCTCATCTATAATCAGTAATTTATAGCCTTCAAGCACTCTTGAATAATTGGATACACTGCGTTCTTCCAACATTTTTTCAACAAGCACGTCTTCTCCGTCAAGCCATAAAGTAATGTCTTTATTTTTTTGGTAAATAGTGTTCAGCAATTCAGTTTTACCCACGCGTCTTGCACCAAGCAAAAGTGTTACTTTTTGCTTGTTCAGATGTTTTTCAATTTCATATCGCAATACTCTGTTTATCATTGTTGTTGAGATTGTTAATACAAAATTAATAAAACTGTTAATTTAGTCAGTATAATGACAGAATTTGTATTAATTTGGTCAGTTTGAGAGTTGTTTTTGGTTTATCTTCCGCGCTAATCATGAGCTTCCTCCGAACAAGACAAAAAGCCGGTTATATTTCTAAAAAGACCTCTTTGCATGACGAGTTAAAAAAATAAGCATTTATTCAAAGAACGGTTTTGTTTAGCTACTTTTTGTTTTCTACTGGTTTCTTTATCTGCCTTAGGCAGAGAGCTATCGAAGTCTTTTATCCGGTTTTTTCATGGAAGTAGCATGCCGGATTGGTAGCAGAACCTGAACATTATTTATATAGCAGTACTTCTAATTATGCCGGTATAATTAGTTTGTTTGATGTAGAATGCGTATTTTAATTCAGAATTACGTTTAATTTCTTGTCCGGTAG